>CAZJBN010000031.1:0-7005 GCA_964543955.1 uncultured Bifidobacteriaceae bacterium | reverse complement strand
CAAGGTGCACAGGGTGCGCAAGGTGCGCAAGGTGCACAGGATGCGCAAGGTGCACAAGGTGCACAAGGTGCACAGGATGCGCAGGGTGCACAGGGTGCACAAGGTGCACAAGGTGCACAAGGTGCACAAGGTGCACAGGGTGCACAAGGTGCACAGGGTGCGCAAGGTGCACAGGGTGCGCAAGGTGCACAGGGTGCGCAGGGCTTGCCGCGCCGTAGCTCGCGCCATGCCCCACAGCGAGCGGAGGCGGGTGCTACCGTCGAGCAGCTCGACCTGCTCGAGAAGGCGAAGAAGGACGGGCGCATTGCGCTGCCGGATGGCGACACGCTCGATGTCACCAATCTCGCCAAGGTGTTCTGGCCGGACGGCAAGCGCACCAAGGGCGACCTCTTGCGTTACTACGCTCGCATCGCGCCGCTCATCCTTCCCGTCGTCGACAACCGTCCGCTCGTCATGAAGCGGCTGCCCAACGGCGTGGAGGGCAAGACCTTCTATCAGCACCGCGCACCCGAGCCGGTGCCGCCCGGCGTGCGCATCGAGACGCTGCCGGACGATGACGTCCCGGCGCGGTTGATTGGCGGGTCACTCAAGACGCTGCTCTACATGGCGCAGCTCGCATCCATCTCGATGGACCCGTGGTTCTCCACCATGGACGCTCTCGACTCGGCCGACCAGGTCGCCATCGATCTCGACCCGCAGCCCGGCGCCACGTTCACCGACATCCTCGAGGTCGCGCGGGCGGTCCACGAGGTGCTCCAGAGGGTCGGCGTGCGCGGCTATCCCAAGACCTCCGGCTCCGAAGGCCTGCACATCTTCATCCCGCTCCCTGCCGGCACGCCCTACGACGCCGGACGGCTCTTCTGCCAGATCGTCGCGACGATGGTCGCGACCCGCCATCCGAAGCTCGCCACGGTCACACGCTCGGTCGGCAAGCGGAAGGACGGCACGGTCTACGTGGACTACCTGCAGAACATCCAGGGCAAGACACTCGCGTGCGCCTACAGCGCGCGCGCGAGCCGGTTTGCCGGCGTCTCCACGCCAATCACGTGGGACGAGGTCCATGACGCGCCGAAGCCGCAGGACTTCACCATTGCCAACATGCCGGAGCGCGTGGCCGCGGTAGGCGACCTCTGGGCGGAACTTCGGAAGGACAAAGGGGCGGATCTACTTGCGGCCATCGAAGCGCTCGGCGGCAAGTAGGTCGGCCGATCACCACCCGATTCGATCGAGAGATCGCCACATCGCCAGATCTCGAGATTTAGAAGCCCACCCTCAGCTCACCGATGATCTGCCGCGGCAGGAAGTCGCCGAACACGTGCGTCTGGATGTCCTGGTCGAACAGGTTGATGACCTTCAGCGTGGTGATGAGCTTCCCCTCCATCCACGCGAGCCCGAACGCGCCGTTCACCTGCGTGTAGGCATCGGTCGGTCCGTGAAAGCGGGCGTCGAGCACGTCCTGCCAGTAGGCCTCGTCCACCCAACTGAGGGACGCGTTGGCGAGATAGCGGCCCTCGCGGTAGTTGAAGCCCACGTTGAAGCGGTTGTTCGGCGGCAGGTTGACCTCGGAGATATCGAAGTCCGGGTCGGGGTCGGCCTGGTACGAGTAGTTGGCGAACACGTTCAGGCTCGGGCTCACGGCGCCGTCGATACCGAGCTCGAAGCCCTTGTTGACCACCTCGCCGAGGTTCTCGTAGCTGAAGCTCGACGGCAGGCCGCCCGTGGTGCACGGCTCGACTGGCGACGCGCAGGGCGGAGGCAGGACCTCCAGGACGCCGGCCGCCTGCAGGGGCGGCAGCGGCTGCAGCGCCTGGATCCAGCCTGGCGGCGGGCCGAGCGCCCGGTACCGCCCCGTCTGCGTGAAGAAGATCTCGTCCGTGTTCCTGGTCCAGTACACGGCGGCCGACACCGTCGCACGGTTGGCGATGACGCCCGTGTAGGCCAGCTCCACCGCGTTGGTGCTCTCCTCGACGAGATCCGGGTTGCCGACGGCCTCGGACACGAAGTTGAACGTGCGCCCGGCAAAGAGCGGGTTGATCTGTCCAAGGTCGACCTGGTTGACGATGGCGGTCTGGAGGTAGTTGTTGATGAGCGACGGCGCACGGAACGCGCGGTTGTACGACAGGCGGATCGCGTGATCCGCGGCCGGCTTGAAGATGAGCGCCGTGCGCGGCGAGAACACCGGGTCGTCGATGTTGGCGAACTTGTCGATGCGCGCGCCGATGTTCCAGCGGAAGGCTTCGTTGATGAAGATCTCGTCCTGGATGTAGCCGCCGACTTCGGTGCGGCTGTTGCCCAGTGGCGCGATCGAGAGGTCGAAGTTGTTCCGGCGAAGGTTGCCGCCGTAGGTCAGGACCTGCCGCGTGCCGATTGTCCTCATGTGGCCGATTTCGGCGTCGTAGGTCTGCGTCTGGAACGAGAACGGGATCGGCCGGCCGTCGGGGCCGATGGCCAGCAGGCCGCTGGCATCGCCGTCCAGGATGTTGGTGAAGAAGTTGAACTTCAGCGCGCCCCGCGTGTAGCGCATGGTCGCGTAGCCGAGGCCGACGCCCGTCATGTCGAAGGGTCCGATCCCGGTGTGGATGATGCCGTCGGTGCCGGAATAGCCGCCTTCGAGCACGAGCCTGTAGCGGCCCTCGGGCGCGTCGTAGTCCACGCGGCCCGTGAACTTCGGCTGTGACGTGCCCTGGTTGGAGAACGCCGGATACTGGGTGCCGGTGTCGTTCGGGATTGGTCCAACGGGACGCGAGAACGCATCCGAGCTGAAGTAGCCGGCCGACACCTTGTACGCCCACCGATCGTTCACGGCCCGCGCGTGCGTCACGTTGACCGAGTAGAGGCCTCCGGTGTCCAGATCCTCGCCGCCTTCCGGACTGCGCCCGAAGCCGCCGAAGGACATCGTGACGTTGTTGCTGTCGAGCTCCCGGGGCGTCTTGGAGATGAAGTTGATGACGCCGTTCAGCGCGTTGGCGCCCCACACGGCCGACGCCGGGCCGCGAATGACCTCGATCTGCCTCAACTCGAACGCGTTGGCGGGCACCAGGTCCCAGGCGATGAAGCCGAAGAAGTCCAGGTAGAGACTCCGGCCATCGAGCAGTGCCAGCTGGTTGGTGGAGAGCGTCGAGGTCGCGCCCCGCATCGTGATGTTGTAGTCGCGAGCGGAGGTCTGGCTGATGTTCATGCCCGGGACTTCGCGGAGCAGCTCCGCGTAGCTGTTGATGGGCGAGCTCTGGATGACGTCGGCGCTGACCACCGTGACGGTCGCGGGGGCATTGACGAGCTGCTGCTCCACCTTCGAGGCCGTGACCACGACCTGCTCCTCGTACACAGGCGGCTGCTCGTCGGCCTTCTGTTCCTCAGGCTTGGGCTGCGGGGGTTGCTGACTGGCAGGGGTCCGGGACGTCGCACCCTGTGCGACCGCGACGACGGGCATGGCCAGGGTCAAGACAAGCGCAACCGCATTGCGAGATGCGTTCATGAAGCCTCCCGGATCGCAGGCTGTGTCGACGAATGCAGCCTGCGGTCTCTTGCGGGTTGGTGGGGGTACCCGCAAGGCGGTCGGCGGCGCACAGCGCCGCCGACCGTCAAGGCATTGTAACGCCGGACGCTGCGGCGGCCACGAGTGAGAGGTAGTCCGGCCGATCGGACGGTGAGCTGTGACGAAAGGACGCCAGCACGCGATTGCCGCGGACGACGAACACGCCGGGCAGCTGATGGATGGCGGGCGACGGCTGCCAGCCGAATCCGTGCACCCGATTGGACGCCGCGCCGCGAACCCAGACGTGCGGCTTCAGGAGCTCAATCCATCGGGTCGTGCCGAGGCCGAATGCGCGGTAGTGCGCGCGGTCCGGATCGGAGATGCGCAGCACGTCGCTCAGGCCTGCCTGCTCGAACCAGGGCGCCGCCTCGTCCTCCGCCGACATGTGCACGAACGCCACCGGCGTTCCCGCCGCGTCGAGCGCCGGCCGGACGCGTGCGATGTCGGCCAGCGCCTCGCGACAGAACGTTCAACCGAAATGGCGAAGGAAGACGACGAGCGTCGGACCGCGGCTGGTCAGGGCGGGCAGCGGCGAGCCGGGAGGGTATTCGATGGTATCCATCAGGAGGAGGCGCCTCGAGGAGAAGGCGACCCCGAAGGGTCGCCTCTACAAGGCCTGGGCCATGGCCTCGAGCTTGCGCGCGTCGGCGTCGAACTTGCGGATGCCCTCCGCGAGCTTCTCCACCGCCATGGCGTCCTGGTTGTGCAGCCAGCGGAAGCCCTTCTCGTCCAGGGAGATCTTCGGCTCGCTGCTCGCGCGCGCGTGATCCGGCGTGAGCGCGGGCGTGAGCTCGCCGTCGGTGCCGGCGAGCTGCTCCAGCAGGTCGGGGCTGATGGTCAGCAGGTCGCATCCCGACAGGCGCGTGATCTGCTCGACGCGGCGGAAGCTGGCGCCCATCACCTCCGTCTTGTAGCCGTACTTCTTGAAGTAGTTGTAGATGCGCGTCACCGACTGCACGCCCGGGTCGTCGTCTACGGGGATCTCGGCGCCGCGCTCCTTGCGGTGCCAGTCGTAGATGCGGCCGACGAAGGGCGAGATGAGCGTCACGCCCGCCTCCGCCGACGCCACCGCCTGCGCGAAGCTGAAGAGCAGGGTCATGTTGCACTGGATGCCTTCGGGCTCCAGCTTCTCGGCCGCCTTGATGCCTTCCCAGGTGCTGCCGAGCTTGATCAAGATGCGCTTGCGATCGACGCCGTGCGCTTCGTAGAGCGCGACGAGCTCTCGCGCCTTTGCAATGGATCCGGCCGTGTCGAAGCTGAGCCGCGCATCGACCTCGGTGGACACGCGGCCGGGAATGATCTTCAGGATCTCGCAACCGAAATTCACGGCGAGCCGGTCCATGAAGGCGGCCGTACGCGCGTCGCCGCTCAGGCCGAGGGCGTCGGCATCCCGCTTGGCGTCCTCGACCAGGTCGCGGTACTGCGGCTGCTGCGAGACCTTGAGCAGGAGCGACGGGTTGGTGGTGGCATCCTGCGGCTTGTGCTCACGGATGGCCTCGAGATCGCCGGTGTCGGCGACGACGGTCGTGTAGCGCTTGAGCGAATCGAGGAGGGACATCGGGATAAGGATATCAAGGTCCACGGGTGCACGGGTGCACGGGTGCACGGGTGCCCAAGGTGCACGGGTGCACGGGTGCCCAAGGTGCACGGGTGCGCGGGTGCGCGGGTGCGCGGGTTATGCTGCTCGGATGCGCGTCCTGGTAGTGGATGTCGGCGGCACGAATGTCAAGCTGCTCCGTTCGGGCGCGGGCAGGCGGCGGAAGTTCAGTTCCGGCGACGGCTTGACTCCCGCGCAACTCATTGCCGGGATCAGGGAGGCCACGGCCGATTGGCCGTACGACGTCGCCGCCATCGGCGTTCCCGCGCCGGTCCTTCGCGGCGCGGTCGTCGAGGAGCCCTGGAACCTCGGAACAGGATGGGTGGGCTTCGATTTCGAGGCCGCGCTGGGCGTCCCGACGCGCGTCATCAACGACGCAGCCATGCAGGCGCTCGGCAGCTATGAGGGCGGGCGCATGCTCTTTCTCGGCCTCGGCTCCGGCCTCGGCACGGCCCTCGTGGACGATGGCCGTGTCGTGCCGCTCGAGCTGGCGCACCTGCCCTTCCGCGGCCAGACGTTCGAGGATATCTGCGGACAGCGCGGCCTGACGGCGCTCGGCGAGGAGGAGTGGCTCGCATCGGTCATCGAGGCCGCCGGAGTTCTTCGTGCGGCCGTCGTCGCCGAGTATGTCGTTCTCGGCGGCGGCAACTCCCGGCTCATCAAGGAGCTTCCGCCGAAGGTTCGTCGCGGCCACAACGACCGGGCCTTCGAAGGCGGATTTCGCCTCTGGGCCGACGGCGCCATTACTCCACCTGCCTGGCGCAGGCTGGCCGCTCATGCCGCCGGCTGGCGCGCGAGCCTGGCGGCCACTGCCGCGGACATCGAACCCATCGCGTCTGACACGGACGGTGTTCCCGACGCCCGGTCGAGGGAGCGGGCGGCCGAGCCTCGCCATCTGATGCAGCTCTTCGAGGACCCATTGCGCGCCGAACGCTTCACGCTTCGGCTCGACGACCTGGTCGTCGACTACTCAAAGACGCACGTGGACGACGAGGCCATGGCGCTGCTCCGCGGCCTGGCGGCGGCGACGGGTGTCGAGACGCTGCGCGACCAGATGTTCGGGGGCCGGCCCATCAACGTCACCGAGAATCGGGCCGTCCTGCACGTCGCGCTCCGCAACCGCTCGAACCGCCCCATGCTCGTGGACGGCCACGACGTCATGCCGGACGTCAACGCCGCGCTGGCGCACATGCAGTCGTTCAGCGACGCCGTGCGGAACGGCACGTGGACGGGCTACACCGGCGAGCGCATGACGGATGTGGTCAACATCGGCATCGGGGGATCCGACCTGGGCCCGGTCATGGCGGTGGCGGCGCTCACGCCGTATGGGCGCGAAGGTCCGCGCATGCACTTCGTCTCCAACGTGGACGGCACGCACCTCGGGGAAACGCTTCGAGGCCTCGATGCACGCACGACGCTCTTCGTCATCGCGTCCAAGACGTTCACCACGCAGGAGACGATGACCAACGCGCAGACAGCGCGCGCGTGGTTCCTCGATCGCGCGACAGACGACGAGCACGTCGCGCGGCACTTCGTGGCGGTCTCGACCAACGAGACGGAGGTCAAGCGCTTCGGGATTGGCGCCGACCAGATGTTCGTCTTCTGGGATTGGGTCGGCGGCCGGTACTCCCTCTGGTCGTCGATCGGCCTGCCGGTGGCGCTCGCGATTGGCTTCGAGCGATTCGAGGAAATGCTCGAGGGGGCGCACGCGATGGACGAGCACTTCCGCACCGCGCCCATCGAGCAGAACATCCCGATCACGCTCGGCCTGCTCGGCGCGTGGTACACCAGCCTGCTCGGCGCGGAGAGCCACGCGGTGCTGCCCTACGAACAGTACCTGCATCGGCTGCCGGCCTATCTGCAGCAGCTCGAC
>CAZJBN010000030.1:0-37363 GCA_964543955.1 uncultured Bifidobacteriaceae bacterium | reverse complement strand
CGTCATGCCGTCGATCACGCGGTTGACCGCCGTCACGCTCACCCCGGCGCTCGCCGCGCTGCTGCTCGACAAGGAGAGCCACTCGCATGGGCGCTTCTTCACGGCGGTCAACCGCGTGATCGACGGCATGACGAACTGGTACGTGCGGTTCATCCGCCAGGTGGTCAGCCTGCCGATGGTGATGTTCGTGCTGTTCCTCGGCCTGCTGCTGGCCACGTGGGGCGTCTTCCGCATCGTGCCGACGTCGTTCGTGCCGGCCGAAGACGAGGGCTACTTCATCACCATCGTGCAGGGACCATCGGGCGCGTCGCTCGAGTACACGTCGGACATTCTCCGGAAGGCCGAGGCCGTGCTCGCGCAGGAGCCCGAGATTGCGAGCTCCTTCGCGGTCGGCGGCTTCAGTTTCGCCGGCGCGGCGCCGCACCAGGGGATGATGTTCGTGCGGCTCCGGCCGCTCGAAGAACGGCGCCGGCCCGAGCAGGCGCTGTCGGCGGTCCTCGCGCGTCTGCAGGGCCAGATGATGGCGATTCCCGGCGCGCTCGTCATTCCCATTGCGCCGCCGGCCATCCAGGGGCTGTCGCCGCTCGGCGGGTTCCAGTTCCAGGTGCTCGATCAGTCCGGCGGCGACGCGGCTACGCTCGCGGCGGTCACGCGCGATCTGATCGGGCGCGTGAGTCAGACCGGGCAGGTCGTGGCGCTCAACAGCAGCTTCACGGCCAACGACCCGCAGCTGGTCGTCGACATCGACCGCGACCGGATGCGGAGCCTCGGGCTGCCGATGAGCCAGGTGACCGACGCGCTGCAGGTGCTGCTCGGTTCGCAGTACGTCAACGACTTCGACTTCAACAACCGCGCGTATCGCGTGTACGTGCAGGGCGACCAGCCGTACCGCGCGAACCCGGACGACCTGCGCCAGTACTACGCGCGGACGGTCGGGGGCGGGATGGTACCGCTCGACGCGGTTGTGTCGCTGCGCGAGTCGACCGCGCCGACGGTGATCAGTCACTTCAACCTGTTCCGATCGACCGAAATCTCGGGATCGGCCGCACCGGGTGTCAGCTCGGGGCAGGCAATTGCCACGATGGAAGAGGCGGCCGGTGGGCTGCCGGCCGGCTTCAGCTTCGCGTGGTCGGGCCAGGCGCTCGAGGAGATCTCGAGCGGCTCGCAGGCCATCTATCTGTTCGCGCTCAGCCTGCTCGTCGTCTATCTCGTGCTCGCGGCGCAGTACGAGAGCTGGGTGCTGCCGTTCATCATCCTGCTCGGCGTGCCGCTCGCCGTCCTCGGCGCGCTGACATCGCAGCTCGTCCGCGGCTTTGCCAACGACGTGTTCGCCCAGATCGGCCTCGTCCTGCTCATCGGTCTCGCGGCCAAGAACTCGATCCTGATCGTCGAGTTCGCGGAACAGATGCGCGAGCGCGGGATGTCGATCGTCGACGCGGCCGTCGAGGCGTCCCGCCTCCGGCTCCGGCCCATCCTGATGACGTCGTTCGCCTTCATCCTGGGCGTGCTGCCGCTGGCGTTCGCCACCGGCGCGGGCGCGGCCGCTCGAAACTCCGTCGGCACGGCCGTCGCGGGAGGCATGCTGGTCTCGACGTTCCTCTCCGTCATCTTCATCCCCGTGCTCTACGTCGTCATTCGGACGCTGGTCCCCGGAAGCGCGCATCGCGGCCACGACGACGATGACGCGCCGGAGCCGCACGGACCCGCCGGCGGGCCGACCCTGACGGGCGGCGCTGCGGCAGCGACGACGGCGGCCGTCGTGCTCGCGGTGTTGCTTGCCGCACCGGTCTCGGCCGAGCAGCCCGCCCAGCCGCAGCCCTCGCCGGCAGCGCAGCCAGGGGCCGAGCCGCCGCCCGGGCCGGCGATGGACGCGCTCTCGTTCGACGAGGCCGTGGCCCGGTCGCTCGAACAGAACCGCACCGTGCAGGTCGCCGCCACGAACGTCCTGAGGGCAGAGGCCCTCCTGCAGCAGATCAAGGCCGCGACCCTGCCGGCCGTCAGCGCGTCGTTCACCAACACCACGCTCGACGGCGAGCGCGGCTTCGACGGCCTCGTGACCCAGCCGCTGAACCAGTCGCTCATCGGGGGCACGATCTCGGTACCCGTTCTCGCAGCATCGCAGTGGGCGGCCAGCGCTCAGCAGATGGACCGGATCGAGATCGCACGGCTCAACACTGCCGACGTGCGGCGCCAGATCGCGGTCTCGGCCGCGACCGCGTACCTGGCCGTCATCACGCAGAAGCGACAGGTCGAGGTGCAGCTGCGCGCGCTGGAGACGTCCCGCGCGCAGGTCGACTACAACCAGAAGCGCGTGCAGGGCGGCATCGGCAGCCGCCTGAACGAGCTGCGGGCCGCCCAGGTGGCATCGACCGATGCGGCGCTTCTCGAGGTGTACCGCCTCAACGTCCGGCGCGCCCAAGAGGCGCTCGGGGTGCTGCTCGGCGCCAACGCACCCGTCGACACCACAGGCGAACCGGCCTTCGAAGTGCCCGCGATCGGCGCCGAGTCGGAGTGGATGCCGACCAGGCCGGACATCCAGCTCTTCACCGCCGACCGGGATCTGAGCGATCGCATCGTTCGCGAGAGCTCCAGGGACTGGTGGCCGACCGCCAGCCTGTCGTTCGATCCGCAGTACCTCACCCCGGCGGGGCTCTTCCAGCCTTCGCGCACCTGGCGGTTGACGCTCGCCGCGGTGCAGCCGATCTTCGACGGCGGCGAACGACGCGGACGGCGGCGCGAGCGGGAGGCCAATCTCCAGGCCAGCCAGCTGACGCTCGAACAGCTGGAGATCGCCGCCCGCTCCGAAGTGCGGACCGCACGGGCCGCGGTGGACTTCTCCGAGCGCGCGCTGGCCAGCGCCCGGCTGGCGGCTCAGCAGGCGGCCGAGGTGCTCAAGATCACCATCGTCGCGTTCGACGCCGGCGCCTCCACGAACATCGAGGTGATCGACGCGCAGCGCTCGGCCCGCGATCTCGAGACCGCCGTTGCGCAAGCGGAGGACAACGTGCGCCAGGCCCGGCTCGACCTGCTCGTCGCGCTCGGACGGTTTCCGCGCTAGCCCGGCGCCAGCCCGGACCCGTCTCCTCTTCATGAACCGTCCGGGCCAGGCGCGCCACTCGTCGAGCCCGTGCCCATGCGGTCTGGCAGGCTCACCGCCGTGCCGCCGCAGACCGCGAGTAGTATGAGGAACCATGTCGCGACAGGGCCACGACCGCTTCGGACAGTTGCTCTTCTACGGCATCGTCATCCTCGTCGGCTACCTGGGATACGTCGTCGTCAAGCCGTTCCTCTCGGCGCTCGCCTGGGCGGCCATCTTCGCCATGACGATGTATCCGCTGCACCGTCGTCTGGAGCGCCGGATGGGAGGCGGCCGCGCGGCCCTGGCCACGACCATTGTCGCTGCGCTTCTGATCTTCGGACCGATTGCCACGCTGGTCTCGATGCTGTCTACCGAGATCCCGCGTGTCATCGAGTTCCTGCAGAAGCTGCCGGAACAGACGACGCCCGACCGGGTGAGCGCAGTCTGGGATGCCTTTCGCGTTCGAATGCCGTTCGAGCTGCCCGCCGATCCGACGGCGCTCATCGGCCAGGCCGTGCAGAGGGTCCTTGGCTGGATCGCATCGAGCCTGGGCGGACTGGCCGCCAATCTGTTCGCGACGTTCGGCACGCTCTTCGTGATGCTCTTCGCGCTGTTCTTCATGCTCCGCGATGGCGACGGAATCGGGGCGATGGTCCGCCGCCTCCTGCCGTTTCCATCAGATGAGCGCGAGCGGCTGATCACCGAGACGCGCGACCTGGTGATCGCCAGCGTCGGGGCCGCCTTGACGGTGGCCTTCGTGCAGGCCGTGGTGGGCGCCACCGCGTTCTGGGCGCTCGGCATGGCCATGCCCGTCGTCTGGGGCGCGGCCATCGGCGTGTGCTCGCTCATTCCGGTGGTCGGCACCGCGCTCGTGTGGGTGCCGACGGCGGCGTGGTTGCTCCTGTCGGGCGACATCCTCCGCGGCATCATCCTGATCGGGATCGGCACCGGCGTGATCGGACTGGTGGACAACGTGCTCAGGCCCATCATCCTGAGCGGACGCACGTCCGCCAACGGCCTCATCGTGTTCATCGGCCTCCTCGGCGGCGTGTCGGCGTTCGGTTTCGTCGGGCTCGTGCTCGGGCCGATCGTGCTCGTCACCGCCGGGTCCCTGATCAACGCGCTGACGCGCGAGCGCAGGCCCCCGGCACAGGCGCCCACCGAATAGGTTCACGGGCAGATGTGGATGCCCGGCATGACCGCCTCGCCCCCTTCGCACGGCCGCTCGGCAATCGTCGGTGCCCCTGTGCGCCGCGCCTCGTCGGCGTACTCCGCAATCCTGATCAGATCGTTGGCCGAGATGCGGATGCGCTCCCGGGTGAGGAACGTGAGGTGGTAGGCGTTCCGGTACGCTGACCAGGCGACGTGCAGCCCTCGTCGTTCGAGCTCGCGAGCGAGCACCTGCCGCTGGTTGGGTGGTGGTCGGTACAGGTACTCGCGCGCAAGCGCGAGGGTGTCCGATGCATTCAGCATGCACCACAGGACGACCGCGGTGGCCAGACCCGCGCGGACCGGTGCCGACGTGAACGCGCGCAGGCCGATGAGCAAGGCGCCCGTCGGGACGAACACCGCCAGCAGGTTGTAGCGGAGCGTTGCGACGTGAATGGCGCTGCAGGCGGCAAGTCCGTAGACCGCCGTCGAGACGGCGCCGACGAGCAGGAGATAGATCGGGAACGCGGCCCAACCGTCAGCGCTGACAGAATCGCTTGGGGTCGGGACGAACGAACCTGTCCGGGCACGCCACAGCCCGCCGGCCAGGCAGATTGCGACGAGCGCGCCGACCCAGGGGCCCAGGCCCGTCGTACCGGAGAAGACGCCGGTCAGCACTCCGTAGTCCTGGAGGGGAGCCGGCGCGCCGCCGACGAGCCGCGGCAGGTGGTCCGCCACGAGCGCCGTGGTTCGAGCCGGCCACTGCGAGGGGTCGAAGCAGAGCCGCCCGGCGACCGGGTCCGCAGCCCAGGCCAGGAGCGCGGGGTCCGAGCCCGTCGTGCCTGGGCCGAGCGCGCTGGCAAAGGGCTGCATGCTTGCCGCGATCGCCCGGACGGCCAGAGCGGCGATGGCCACAACCGTCCAGCGCTCGACGACCGGCCACAGGTCAGCGACGGTCGATTGCCGGGTGAGGGCCAGCCGGCCGGCATCCATGACGATGAGGGCCGCGGCACCGTAGAGTGTGAACTCGCGTTGCAGGCTTCCGAAGCCGAGGATGGCGCCAGCGATCCACGGCCGGTCTCTTGCGATCCAGAGCAGCAGCACATAGAGCCACGGCTCGACGTTCCCGCCATTGGCCTCGACGACGCGCGCGGCAACGCCCGCGGCGGGCACGGCAACCGGCAGGATCGCAATCGCCGCGAGCATCGGGCTGAGGCCGACCTCGCGAACCGCAATGCGGAGCAGCAAGAGCACCGTCGCGAGGTTGATGGCGACCAGCGGGAGCTTGACTGCGGTGACGGTCGGGCCGAGCATGAGCATCACGGGTGCCGCCAGCCAGGCTTCGATGGCGAGCATGTACTGCTGGCCGTAGTAGTACAGCGGGAAGGCGCGGCCCTCGCTGATGTGCTTGGCCATCAGCCCGACGATGGCCTGGTCGGAGTCGAAGTGTGCGGCCGGCCACCAGACGAACGGCCAGGATCGCGCAAGCACCAGCACCGACAGCAACGCGGCGACCAGGCTCCATTCGACACGGCGTGACACGGACCGACAGGATAACAGGCCCGCTTCAGCGCCCGCAGGCCGCCCGTCGCGGGCCGCGGCTGCCGTGCGCGTAGAATGACTCGAGCGCCCATGTCTACCGCCCTTTCGCGACACGAGCGCGCGGCCGCGCTCGTTGTCGTGATCGCCCTGGCTTCGTGGATGGTGTGGTCACGCGGGTCCGACATGCCGCCCGTATCGCCACTGGGCGACCAGCTCACCTATTCGCTCCAGGATCGCCACGCCCTGATCCTGCTCGAGCCCGTGCTGCACGCGCCCTGGCTGGGCCGCGTGCCGGCGTTCCTCGCGCTTGGGGCGTCAGCGCTCGTGCTGGCGTGTGCCCTGTTCGCCGCACGGCGCGCGGGCGCCTCGCTCCTGTCCTCGCTCTGCATGCTGGCGCTCCTGGCCATGGACCGTGGCTTTGCGGAGGTCGTCGTGCACGGCGGATGGTCCGCGGCGTCGCTCGCATTCGCCTGGCTGGCCTCGGCCGTGGCGTTCGGCGAGCCTGACGACGATCTCCGTGCCGTGTCGACTGCCGCGCCGTCATGGGTACGCGAAGCGGTGCTGCTCGTGGTGTGGGGCATGGCGGTCTGGTGGTCATGGCTTGCCGTGATGGCCTGGCCCATCGTCATCTTCGGTGTGAGCCGCGCACCTGACACGAGAATCCGCTCCATCGCGATCGTCCTGTCCGTTGTCGTCGGGATGCTTGCGATCGCGGCACACTTCCAGGCGCTGGTCTCCGAGGCGCACTCGATCTCGTATGCGCCGGGGATCGTGTTCGACTGGAGAGACGCTGTCGCGGTGGCATTCGACGAGCGGCCCGGCGTTCCGAAGGGAAGCTACGTGCACCCGGACGCCGTCGCCTCGCTGCCGCACCTGGCGCTGGCCTTGATCGCCCTGGGCGGCATCACGGCGTCGCCGCCGAGCGGCGGCCGCCGGGCAATTGCCGTGTCGGTGGCCGTCGCGGGAACGCTGTATGTGGTGTTTCCCGTGTGGCGGGAAGAGATTCTCCGCTACCTGACGTGGGGACTGGTGCCGCTCGTCGCCGTCGGATTGACGTGGTGTGCCGCGCGTGCGCCTCGCCCACGCCTCGCCTCTGCCATCGTGCTGTCGCTCGGAGCGGCGATGGTGGTCGCCACCGCTGTTGCCGATGCCCGTCCGGTGGGCGGCGCCGATTCCCGGTGGTTCCGAGACGCGCTCGTGGAGCGTCTCGACGGCGCCGGGCCCAACCTGGCACTCGTGTCCGAGGACACCCGCGTCGACTCGGCGATTGCCGCGTGGCTGGCCGCTCGGCCGGGTGATACCCGCCTCGTGCCTGACGGAGCGGTCGTCGCCGAAGCGGTGAGCGAAGGCCGTACCGTGCTGGCGGGACCGGAATCACGGCGGCAGCTCGAGCTGCAGGGCCTGTCGTTCGAGACCATGCTCGAGGTGGCCGAGCCTGCGGCCTATGCGTTGAGCTCGCCGACGGCGGTCTATCACTGCACGACGGTGAGGAGCGATCGGTGGAGCCTGCTGCCCGGGCTGGAGTACACGGGACGCGTGGGTGTGCTGATCCCGCCGTCGATCGTCGGCGAGCTCCGCGTCATCGTCGGCGACGGGCTGCCGGTGCAGGTGCGCGCGTCGCTCCCGCACGGCGAGCCCATGCCGATCAGGGTCGAGACGCTGCTCGCCGGCAGCGGCGTAGCGGCGCCCCCGGCGGACTACTGGTTCGAGCGAGGCGTGCCCGAGGATGCGCCAGACCGTGTCGTCATGCTGCACCTCGAGCCGCATCCGGTGTCACCGCGCCTCGTCAGCCTGCACCTCGGCCGGCGATCGCCGCGAGTGCTCGCACGCCTCGACGGCGTTGCCCCTTCTGCACGAGCGCGCATCTGCGCCGCGCCAATCGGGGCGCCCGTCGTCCGGGGAGACGAAGGACAGGCCGTTGCGATTCCGCTCACCAGCGAAGCGCTGTTCGGGACGGGCTGGTACGGCGTCGAAGGGGCAGGCACGGATCGGTTCCGTTGGATGGACAGCGACGGCGTCGTGCTCGTGCCGTCGGCCGCGAAGACTCCGGTGCGCGTGACGTTCGAGGCGGCATCAGGCACCGTTCCCGCCGGAGAGAGTGCAAGCGGCCAGACCGTGACGCTGCGCGTCAACGCCCTGGAGATGGCGACCCTGCCGACGAGCGGAGCGATGCAGCGGTACGAGTGGGACGTGCCGGCGAGCGCCTGGCTTGCCGGCACCAACGAGCTGTGGTTTCATGCCTCGCGTGCCGTGCGTCCGGCCGATGCCGGCGGCGAGGACACACGCTGGCTGGCCATGGCGGTCAGAGCGATCGCGGTCAGGCCTCAGAAGTCAGGAGTGAGAAGTCAGGAGTGAGAAGCACTCGCTTCTCTTCTCACCTTCTAACCTCTCACGGTATAGAGACGAGCTCGACTTCGAAGAGGAGCGTGGCGTTGGGCGGGATCCTTGAAGGGTCGGGTGTCGACGACCCGTAGGCCAATTCCGGCGGAGTCACGATCCGACGCACGCCGCCGACCTGCATGCCTGGGATACCTTGCCTCCATCCCGCAATTACCCCGTTCAAGGAGAACTGCGCGCGTACGTTCGGACCATTGAAGACGGCACCCTTGTTCTCGGTCGCAGTGTCGCTGTAGAGCCATCCCGTATAGATGACGGTTATCGTCTGGCCCGGCTGCACCTCGGCCCCTGTGCCAACCCGCAGGTCGGTCGTGCTGAACGGCGCGCTGCCGGTGGGAGGCAGGGAGGGAGACGTGGGGCTGTCGCCGCCGCTGCAGGCGGCAATGATCGAGGCAAGGCTGGCAATCAGAAGTCGTCTGGTCATATGTACTCGTCAGGCGCCTGCCCGATCATAGACAAAAGTGGCCCTTCGACGCACCTGCGCCCCGACATACATTGGGCACAGGTGCGCTCAGGACAAGCGGCGAGGTGCCTGGCATGAGCCAGGCCCGGATGCGACCAGTGGCAGGTGCTACTTGACGAACAGCATCTCCCGGTACGTCGGCAGCGGATACAGCTCGTGTGGAATGATCACCTCGAGCTGGTCGCCAAGATCGCGAAGCGCGGCCATGCCCGGGACGACCGAGTCGCGCATGTACTTCGCGTGTTTCTCGGCCGACGCGCTGGTGTGACTGAGCACACGCGTGAGCGCCTCGGTCTCGATGCGGAACCTGTCCACGAGCGAGACGATGCGAGCCAGGTGCTTGGCGCCTTCCTTGCTCGAGACCCCGGCGGACTCGACCGCGACCACGCTCTCGGCCACGCGCTTCTGGTACTCGAGCGCGGCCGGCAGGATGTAGCGGTTGGCCATGAGCACCATCAACTGCGCCTCGACGTTGATCGTCTTGCTGTAGTTCTCCAGGTTGATCTCATAGCGCGCGTGGAGCTCACGCTCGGTGAGCACCCTGAACCGCTCGAATGACTTCACCACTTCCGGCTTGACGATTTCGGGAAGGGCGTCGACGGTGTTCTTCAGGTTCAGCAGCCCGCGCCGCGCGGCTTCCTTCTGCCACTCGTCGGCGTAGCCGTTGCCGTTGAAGATGATCCGCTTGTGCTGCTTGATCGTCTTCTTGAGGAGCGCGGCCACCGCCTCGTTGAACTGCTGCCTGCGGTTGCCCTTGCCCCGACCGGAGGCCAGGCTCTTCTCGAGGTCGCTGGCGAGCGTATCGAGCGACTCGGCGACCGCGACGTTCAGGCACGTGGCCGAGAAGGCGACGTTCTGGCTGGAGCCGACGGCGCGGAACTCGAACTTGCTGCCGGTGAACGCAAACGGGGACGTGCGGTTCCGGTCTCCGGCGTCGCGAGGGAGCTTGGGCAGCACCGACACCCCGATGTCGAGCAGGCCGCCGTGCTTCGTGCGCTTGACGCCGCCGTTCTCGATCTGGTCGAAGATGTCGGTGAGCATGTCGCCGAGGAACACCGACAGGATGGCCGGCGGCGCCTCGTTGGCACCCAGGCGGTGATCGTTGCCGGCATGCGCGATGGCCATGCGGAGCAGTCCCTGGAAGCGGTCGACGGCACGGATGACCGCCGAGAAGAAGAACAGGAACTGCATGTTGTCGTGCGGCGTGTCACCCGGGTTGAGCAGGTTGTTGCCGAGGTCGTCGCAGATGCTCCAGTTGAGGTGCTTGCCGGACCCGTTGACGCCGGCGAACGGCTTCTCGTGCGTCAGGCATGCCAGCCCGAAGCGCGGCGCGACACGCTTGAGCGCCTCCATCGTCATCATCTGGTGATCGACGGCGACATTCGCGCTCTCGAAGATCGGCGCCACCTCGTACTGTGACGGCGCGACCTCGTTGTGCCGTGTCTTGATGGGGACGCCGACGCGGTAGAGCTCGGCCTCGACCTCGGCCATGCAGGCGAGGACGCGCTCGGGAATCGATCCGAAGTACTGATCCTCCAGCTCCTGGCCCTTGGGCGGACGCGCGCCGAAGAGCGTGCGGCCCGCGTTGATCAGGTCGGGCCGCGCGAAGTAGAAGTTCCGATCGATGAGGAAGTACTCCTGCTCGGGTCCGCAGGTCGGCGTCACGCGCGTGGCATGCGAGCCGAAGAGCGCGAGCACGCGGACCGCCTGCACCGAGAGCGCCTCCATGGAGCGAAGGAGCGGGGTCTTCTTGTCGAGCGCCTCTCCGGTCCAGCTGACGAAGGCCGTCGGGATGACGAGCGTCGTGCTGTTGCCGTTGACGAGGAGCCACGGCGGGCTCGTCGGATCCCAGGCCGTGTAGCCGCGCGCCTCGAACGTGCTCCGCATGCCTCCCGACGGAAAGCTCGAAGCGTCCGGCTCGCCGCGTACGAGCTCCTTGCCGCTGAACTCCGCCACCGCACGCCCATCGTCGGTCGGCGCGTAGAAGCTGTCGTGCTTCTCCGCGGTGATGCCCGTCATCGGCTGGAACCAGTGCGTGAAGTGCGAGGCGCCATGCTCGACGGCCCAGTCCTTGAGCGCCGTCGCGACGGCGTCCGCGGTGGAGATGTCGAGTGGCGTGCCGCGCGTGATCGTGGCGCGCAGGGACCGATACACCGGGCGGGACAGTCGGGCCTGCTGGACATCATCGGTGAACGCCAGCGATCCGAAGACCTGGCCGACGTTGACGGGCGGACCAAGCTGCCGGCGGCCCTCCCGTGCCCACCGATTGATGCCTGCGACTGCCTCACCGAGCGCTGCTGATCCCATGACGGTGTCCCTCCGGATGAACCCCTCAGCGATGCCGCGCGCCGAACCCTGTGACCTGACCCCTGCACGACCTGACGGGCCGCCACTCTGCACGCCATCGCCTGATGGCTAGAATTTGCAAAGTATGCATCAATTCAATGCCATTGTGCAATGTGACACGCTGTTGAATGTATGTCTTGGCCTACATGATGCAAAACGAAGAGCAAATCGTACGCAAACTGCACAACGCGGCGTCATAGGGTGTTCGCCCAAGCGGAACTTCCCCCAGCAGGCGAGGCGCCTTGACCGTCCACGCACGGAGTCAGAACACAGGCAGGAGCGTCCGAGTCGAGCACGCCGGGGCGGGTGTGGGCGAGGCGCCGGTTGACAGAACCGGGTAGGCGAGGTCGGCCATCAACGCGTAGCCGCTGTCGCCTGGATGGAAGCCATCGTCAGAGAAGCTCGACGGTTGGACGGCGCGCGAATCGCACATCTGGTCGATGACGAGCACGCCTTGACCCGTGAGTGCGTTGGCCTGATCGGCGAGGCCCGTCGCGATGCGCTGCATGATGCTTCGCTCGGCGACAGAGCGGCTCGCCATAGAGGGCGCCGCTCCGAGGTTCGGGAGGTTGTACACGACGAGGCGGGCGTTCGGGGCCCGGGCGCGAACGCGCGACACCAGGTCGGCGAGATCGTGTCCCCATTGGCGGACGTGGCCGTCGATGAACCCACGGGGATCCCCGCCGCCGAGTCCCGCGCCCGCGGCGCTGCCGATGATGTTGGCGTCGTTCCCGCCGGCAAAGATCGTGACGTGCGTGGTCGTCGGCAGGACGAAGTTGGGGTAGCGGTCGATGAAGGTCCCCGGCACGTCGGACCGCCCGGTCTGGGCGGCCAGTTCCACGATGGCCCGCGACAGCACGTACCCGGGCACGGACAGGTTGGCGTAGAGGACTGTCCGGCCGTCAGCCTCGAAGCGGCGCCGCAACCGCTGCGCGTAGCCCGTGCCGTTCTCGCAGTCGAGATCGAACGGCGCGCACACGATCGATCCGCCGACCCCGAGCCCGTCGCTGGCGCCAAGCACCGTGTACCCGACCGTCCCGCCCTCGGGGCTCGGCGAAGTCGGCAGCTCCGCATCGCTGCAGGCGGCAGAAATGACGGTGAGCGTCAGACACAGAACGCCAAACCGGATCAGAGTCGTCATGACGCCTCTACTGTGCACGAAGGGCCCCGCGATGCTGATGAGGGGACTTCAGTGCGCTCCTCCGGGCACCCGCGCACCCGCGCACCCGGGCACCCGGGCACCCGGGCACCTGGGCACTCGTGCACCAGTGCACCAGTGCACCTGTGCACCTGTGCACCTTGTTCTTTGCACTTCCCTCCCGGAACCGTTACCTTGTCTCGGTGCCGCGCCCCTGGACACCCTTCTATCACCCGCAGACGGCCCCGGATCTCGCGCCGCTCGCGCATCCGCACCTGCCCGCGCGCGTCCGGGAGACGGTCCAGCAGTTTCGCACGCAGCCGGCGTTCACGCTGGGATTGCCGAATGGCACCCAGGGCGGGATCACCTTCGAGGAGGTCGATCGGTTCTCCGATCAGTTCGCCGTCTACCTCCGTGAGGTCGTGGGCCTCCGGCCCGGCGATCGCGTCGCGATCTTCATGCCGAACTGTCTCGCCTACCCGGTCGTGGTCTTCGGGATCCTCAAGGCGGGGCTGGTGATGGTCAACACCAATCCGCTGTACAAGGCGCCCGAGATGGTGCACCAGTTCACCGACTCCGGCTCGGTCGCGCTCGTGACCATCGATCTCTTTGCGGCCAAGGTCGCGGAGGTGCTGCCGCAGACGTCGATCCGGTCCGTGGTCGTGGTGTCGATCGCCGACCTGCTGCCGGCGGTCCGCCGCTTCCTGATCCACTCGGTGCAGAAGTATGTCCAGAGGACGATTCCCCGCGTGACCTTCGAGCACACGACGCTCCCCCGCGCGCTGGCCGAAGGCGCCTTGCGGATCTCGGCCGGCGCCGACCCGCTGGTCTACGAGAAGGCGCTCACCCACGACTCGGTGGCCTCGCTGCAGTACACGGGCGGGACCACCGGCGTGGCGAAGGGCGCGACGCTCACGCACGGCAACCTGCTCGCCAACATCGAACAGAGTGCCCAGGCGTGGCGGCCCTGGCTGCGCGTCGGCCACGAGGTGATGCTGACGGCGCTGCCGCTGTACCACATCTTCGCGTTCACCGCGAACCTGATGCTGTTCTTCGTCGCGGGCGGGCACAACATTCTCGTGCCGAGCCCGCGTCCGCTGAGCAACCTGAAGACGCTGATGGAGAAAGAGCCCATCACGTGGTTCACCGGCGTCAACACCCTGTTCGCCGGGTTGATGCACGAACCGTGGTTCCAGCAGAAGACGTCGTGGACGCTCAGGGGCTCGGTGGCGGGCGGCATGGCCCTCGTGCCCGCCGTCGGCCAGCGCTGGGAGCAGATGACCCGCACGCCGATCTACCAGGGATACGGCCTCACCGAGACCTCGCCCGTCGTCACGCTCAACCCGTTTCACCGTGTCAAGCCGGACTCCATCGGCGTGCCGCTCCCGGGAACCGACGTGCGCGTCGTCGACGACCAGGGGCGTGACGTCGCGCCGGGCGAACCTGGCGAGCTGATCGTCCGTGGTCCGCAGGTGATGGCCGGCTACTGGCAGCGCCCGGACGAGACGGCAGGCACGATCCGCGATGGCTGGCTCTACACGGGCGACATCGCGAGGATGGACAACGAGGGATACCTGTACATCGTCGATCGCAAGAAGGACATGATCCTCGTGAGCGGGTTCAACGTCTATCCGAACGAAGTCGAAGCCGTGATTGCCACGCATCCCGGCGTCGCCGATTGCGCCGTCCTCGGCGTGCCGGACGAGGACACCGGTGAGTGGGTGGTGGCCTACGTGATCCGCAGGGACGCCGGCCTGACCGTCGACGACATCCGCGCGCATTGCCGCAAGTCCCTGTCGGGCTACAAGGTCCCGAAGCTGGTGATCTTCCGCGACGAGCTTCCGAAGTCTCCAGTCGGCAAGATCCTGCGCAAGGATCTGCGCGCGGACGCCATCGCCGCCAAGGGCTGAACGCGCCTTGGACAACATCTGTCACACGCTGACGGGCGCGGCGCTCGGCCACGCAGGGCTCGCGAGCCGGACGCGCTACGGCATGGCCACGCTGATGGTTGCGGCCAACCTGCCGGACATCGACGTCGCGGTGTTCTTCACCGACACGCTGCCGATGGCGTTTCGCCGCGGATGGACCCACGGCGTCGTCGCGCAGGTGGTGCTTCCGATCGGACTCGCCGGCGTGGTCTGGATGCTCGGCCGCCGCTCCCGTGCGCCTGACCATGGGCCGCCGGGCGTGGGGGAGCGCGTCAGCCAGGCGGGCACAGCTTCGGTGGTTTCGTTTCCGCAGCTGCTGTTGCTTTCGTTCGTCGGCTTGTATTCGCACATCCTGCTCGACCTGCTCAACAGCTACGGCCTGCGGATCCTCATGCCGCTCTCTGGACGCTGGTTCTTCGGCGATGCGCTCTACATCATCGATCCGTGGATGTGGGTCGCGCTTGGCGTCGGCGTCTGGCTGGCCAGGTCCGGCAGGCGGCGCGGCGCAGGTCCCGGGCCGAGGCCGGCACGCATGGCGCTTGCCGCCGTAACGCTCTATGCCGCGGCGATGTTCGCTTCCAACCTCTGGGCTCGGGTCGAAGTGCGCGAGGGACTCGCGCGCGCCGGACGTCCAGGCGACATGCGCTTCATGGTGACGCCGGTCTTCGGCAACCCCTTCCGGCGCGAAGTGCTCGTGGACACCGGCGACCGCTACGAGAAAGGGCTGCTGTGGTTCGGTCCCGGCCCGCACTTCCGGCCGGCGGGCTACGGCGTGGACATCGGATTCGACCTGCCCGGTGCTGCCGAAGCCCTCGCGACGCCTCGCGCACAGGCGTACCTCTCGTGGGCACGCTTCCCGTTCGTGGTGCTCGATGAATCCGTGGCGCCGCCGCGGCTGATCCTGAACGACTTCCGATACTCGGACACGACGGGGCGGCTCGGCTGGGCCGGCCTGTCGCTGCCGCTCGATCCGCCGCCGTGACGCGTCCGTCGGCTGGCGGCGGGCTGTACAATCGGATCGATGCGTGCCATCCTCCCGCTCGTACTGCTCCTGGCGGTGCCCGCCTCTGCTTCGGCCTGGGGGTTCGACGGCCACCGCTTCATTGCCGATCAAGCCATCAACCAGCTGCCGCCTGAGCTGAGGCCGCTCTTCGACCTGCGTCGCCCGTTCGTCGTCGAGCGCTCGGTCGACCCGGACCTCTGGCGCACTGTGGGCTGGGAGCTCGAGCCACCGAACCACTTCCTCGACATGGATCACAAGGCGTTCGGGCCGTATCCCTTCGAGGGCTTGCCGCGCGAGTACGACAGGGCCGTCGAGAAGTTCGGCCGCGCCTTCATCCACGAACAGGGCCTGCTGCCGTGGCGCGCGCAGGAGTTCTACGGCAGGCTGCAGCGGGCGTTCGCGTCGCTGAAGCGCGGTAACCCGTCACCGTATGTGCTCGACGACATCGTGCTCTATTCCGCTGTCCTGGCCCACTACGTGTCCGATGGCCACGTGCCGCTCCATGCGGTCGTCAACTACGATGGCCAGCTGACCAACCAGCATGGGCTGCATTCGCGCTGGGAGTCCGAGCTCTTCACTCGCAATCGTGAGCGGATCACCGTGACGCCGCGATCCATGGCGCCGGTCGCCGATCCCCGCGCGGCCATGTTCGATGTGCTGCTGGCGAGCAACCGGCTCGCCGCGGGCGTGCTCGAGGCCGACGTGGCGGCCAGCAAGGGCCGCGAGCTCTATGACGATGGCTATTTCGACGCGCTGGCGGCCTCGTCGTTCGACGTCCTCGAGCAGCGGATCAACGACTCGATCGGCACCGTCGTCGCGGCCATCGTTGGTGCGTGGGAAGGAGCCGGACGGCCGGAGGTGCCGACCGGGCTCCCACGCACGCCGCGTCCGATTCGACGCAAGCCGTGAACCGGACGGTTCCCGATCGCGTCGACGCATGGACCGCACGAGCCGCCGGCTGCCGCTCCCGTCGGTGAGGGGCATCGAGCGATGAACGTGTACTTCATCCCCCTCGGTGGCGGCCGCTTCGAGCCGTACTTCGAGCCGGAAGACGACGCGGCCGTGGACGACGAGCCGGTCGACGGCGGTTTCTTCTCGCGCATCCGGGCCCGGTTCAACGAGACGCTCCGCGAGGCCGAACGTCACCGCCACGAGCGTGTGCAGCAGCCCCCGACATCGGCCGCCGGCCGGCTGAAGCGGCTGATGCTTCGCTGGATCGCCGAACGCGTGGCCGAACAACGCCTGCTCTGGAACCTGCGGACCGTACGCGAGGCGGTGCTGCACGTGCCCGACGACGAGGATCCTGTCGCGGCCGAGAAGGCGTTTCGTCAGACGCTGCAGCGCGACAAGGACCGTCATCTGCGCAGATGCGCGCTGCACACGCTGGGGCTGATCTTGACAGTGCCCGTGGCGGTCATCCCTGGCCCCAACCTGCTCGGCTACCTGTTCACGTTCACCGCAGTCGGGCACCTCCTGTCCTTCCTCGGCGCCAGGCGGGGGAACCGGGACGTCTCGTGGACGGTGCAGCCCGACGCCGCCTTGAGCGCGCTTGGCCGCGCCCTCGCCGCGCAGCCGCCCGAGCGTCATCGACTGGTGAGCGAGATCGCCGAACGCCTGCGCCTGCGGCGGCTGACGCTGTTCGTCGAGCGGATGACCGCTCCGACCGCGTGATATTCTCGCTTCGTGACGCTTGGCGATCTGGCCGCCTTCCTGGGCTGCCCGCTCGAGGGCGAGGGCAGCGTCGAGATTCGGCGGGTGGCCGGCATCGATTCAGCGGGACCCGGCGATCTCACGTTCCTCGCCAACATGAAGTACGCGCGCGCGCTCTCGGCCACGCGCGCGTCGGCTGTCGTGGCGGCGCCCGGCGTGACCGGCGCGCCGTGCGCCGTGATCAGGAGCGACGAGCCGTATGTGACCTACGCTCTGGCCAGCGGCCTCCTGGACCCGGAGCCGCCGCCCGCGCCTGGCATCCATCAGACGGCGTGGATCGATCCGTCGGCCGGCATCGATCCCACGGCCTCGATCGGACCCTTCGTCGTGGTCGGTCCCCGGGCGCAGGTCGGCGCGCGCGCGGTGCTTCGTTCCCACGTCGTCATCGGCGCCGGAGCCGGGATCGGACCCGACTGTGTGATTCACGCGCACGTCTCAATACGGGAGCGCTGCACGCTCGGCGCGCGCGTGGTCGTCCAGGACGGGGCGGTCATCGGGGGAGACGGCTACGGGTTCGCGACGCGGCGTGACGGCACGCACGTCAAGATTCCCCAGCGCGGGCCGGTCGTGATCGAAGACGACGTCGAAATCGGGGCGAATACGACGGTCGATCGACCGGCCGTGGGCGAGACCCGCATCAAGGCCGGCACCAGGATCGACAACCTGGTGCAGGTCGGGCACGGGGTCGTGCTCGGGCGGAACGTGCTGCTGGCGGCCCAGGTGGGCATTGCGGGCAGCACCACGATTGGCGACTCGGTCGTGCTCGGCGGCCAGGTCGGTGTCGGGGGCCATCTGGCAATCGGGGACCGCGTCAAGGCCGTGGGGCAGTCGGGCATCACGAACTCGGTCGAGGCCGATCGGTTCGTCTCCGGCTCTCCTGCGATCGACAACGGGGCATGGCGGAGGGCCTCAGCGGTGTTTCGCAGGCTCCCGGAGATCAGGCGCCGGCTGATGGCGATCGAAGCGCGGCTCGCGGACAGGGACGAAGGTTGATGCACATGAAGCAACTCGCCAGGTGGACGGCGGCGGCCCTCGTGGCCGCGATGGTCTGGGGCCTGCCGGCCGCGGCGGCGTCGCGGCCCCCGAAGTTCGTGTACCAGCGCCTGCAACTGCCCAACGGGCTGACGGTGATCCTGCATCAGGATCGCTCGACGCCGATCGTCAACGTGCAGCTCTGGTATCACGTGGGCTCCAAGGACGAGAAGCCCGGTCGCACCGGGTTCGCGCACTTCTTCGAGCACCTGATGTTCAAGGGGTCGACCAACGTGGAGCCCGAACAGCACACATCGATCGTCGCGTCGGTCGGCGGACAGGCTAATGCCTACACCAACGAAGACACGACCGTGTTCTGGCAGACCGTCCCCTCGCAGTACCTGCCGCTGGTGCTGTGGATGGAGGCCGATCGCATGGCGTCACTCCGGATCGAGCAGGAGACGTTCGTGCGCGAGCGTGAGGTCGTGAAGGAAGAGCGCCGGATGCGCGTCGAGAACCAGCCCTACGGGCGGCTGAACGAGATCATCTACGAGCAGGCGTTCACGACGCACCCGTACCGGCATCCGGTCATCGGCAGCATGGACGATCTGAACGCGGCGACGCTGGCCGACGTCAAGGACTTCTACGCCACCTACTACGTCCCGTCCAACGTCACGATGGTGATCTCGGGCGACTTCGAGATGGACGGCGCGATCGCGCTCGTCAATCGCTTTCTCGGCCGCGTGCCGAAGGCGGCTCATCCCGTCCCGCGCGACATCCCGAAGGAGCCGCCGCAGAAGGCCGAGAAGCGCGCGACGATCGAGGACACCGTGCCGCTGCCCGCGGTGGTCGTGGCCCATCACATCACCTACGACGGTCACCCTGACGCCTACCCGCTGCACATCGCGGCCAAGGTGCTGTCCGACGGGCAGAGCTCGCGCATCTACCGCAAGCTCGTGTACGACAGCGGGCTGGCGTTGACCGCGTTCGGGCAGGCGAACCTGATCGAGCACCCCAATCTCTTCTACGCCGTCGCGATCGTCAACCCCGGCCAATCGCCGGCCGACGTGGAGAAGGCGCTCATCGCGGAGTTCGAGCAGATGAAGGCCGAAGGCGTCAGCGACCGCGAGCTGCAGCGCTCGAAGAACCAGTTCGCCCGCGACTACATCCTCGGCCGCGAGACCGTGCAGCAGAAGGCGACGCACCTGGCGCATGCCGAGGTGCTGCACAGCGACATCACGACCGCCGACGGCGAGTTCGACATCTTCCAGAGCATCACGCGCGCCGACGTCCAGCGCGTGGCGAAGTCCTACTTCACGCCGGAGAGCCGCGTGGTCATTCACATCGTCCCCAGGCGCGGAACGCCGGCTCCGCGCGGCGCGGGAGAGCAGCCGTGAGGACGTTCGCAACCGTGGCCGTCGGCCTCAGCCTGCTCACCGCACTGGCCGTCGCTCAGGCGCGGCAGTGGCCGATGGAACTCCCGCCGCGTCCGCTGGCGCCCACGCCGGTGACGTTTCCGTCCTACGAGGTGCGCAGGATGGACAACGGGCTCACCGTCGTGCTGGTGAGCCAGAACGAACAGCCGTCGATCAGCGTGCGCATGATCGTGCGCGCCGGCGCGGCGCAGGATCCGAAGGACAAGCTTGGCCTCGCCATGCTCACCGCGACGCTCCTCGACCAGGGCGCCGGCGATCGCTCGGCGGAACAACTCGCCGACGCCATCGATTTCATGGGCGGCGTGCTGAGTACGGGTGCCGGCACCGACCTGAGCTATGTGAACGTCATCGTGATGAAGGACGACTACGATGCCGCGCTGGCGCTGATGGCCGACGTCGTGCGCCGGCCCACGTTCCTGCAGTCCGAGGTCGACCGACAGCGGCAGCAGGCGCTCTCCGGCCTCCAGGTCGCGGCCGAGGACCCGGACTCAATCGCGGGGCGCGTCATCGACCGGTTGATCTACGGCTTCCATCCGTACGGGATGCCGGGCACGGGAACGCCCGAGTCGCTGCAGGCGCTCTCGCGCCAGGACTTCGTCGACTTCCACCAGACCTACTTCGTGCCGAACAATGCGCTGATCGCCGTCGTCGGCGACATCTCGCACGAGGATGCGATCGCGGGGCTTCAGAAGCACTTCAGCGACTGGAAGCCGGGCGACGTGCCCCCGTTCGCGCCAGTCGCGCCGCCCGAACCCACACGCCGCGTCATCGTCATCGATCGGCCTGACGCCGTGCAGACCGAGATCCGCGTCGGCCACCTGGCCATTCCGCGCAAGCATCCCGACTTCGAGGCGCTCGATCAGACGGTCAAGATCCTCGGCGGCGAGGGTGCGAACCGCCTCCAGCAGGTGCTGCGCTCCGAGCGCCAGCTCACCTACGGCGCGTCGGCCGACCTCGACACCTACAAGTGGTCGGGCGCCATCGTGGCCGACACCGACACGCAGACCTCGCGGACGGCCGAAGCCCTCCGCGTGACGGCCGACGAGTTCGCCCGGCTGCAGCGTGAGCGCGTCGGCGAGCGCGAGCTCCAGAGCGCGCAGGACTATGCCGTCGGCCACTTTCCGCTGACGATCGAGACGCCGGACCAGATTGCCACGCGCGTGTTGAACCAGCTGTTCTACGAGCTGCCGCTCGAGGACGTGCCGAAGTACCGCGAGCAGGTGCTGGACGTCTCGCCCGACGACATCCAGCGGGCGGCACGCACGTTTCTCCATCCCGACCGCCTGTCGGTCGTGCTCGTCGGCAATGCCGACGCGTTCGTCGACAGCCTGAAAGGCGTGGGATTCGGAGAGTTCGAGCGCATTTCCATGGACCAGATCGACCTGCTGTCGGCCGATCTGCGCAAGCACTAGCAGACTGTGGTGCCTTCCACCACGGCCTGCGAGATCCCAGAGAACGCGCCGGACCTCTTCGCGGCCGGCCGACGTGTACCCGACCCGAGGTGAGCATCCCGCAGCCGCCAGACGCCGCGCCCGTGACGGTGATGGTCTCGTGCGGCGAGCCGTCCGGGGATCTCTACGCGGGCGCGCTCGTCGATGCGCTCCGCGCGCGCGCACCCGGAACGGTCGTGTTCGGGCTCGGCGGTGAGCGGATGGCTGCCGCTGGCGCCGACCTCGTCGCCGACTTCCGCGGCCTGTCGGTCACCGGCCTGGTCGAGGCCATCAAGGTTCTGCCGGAGAACTGGCGCGCATACCAGCGCCTGGTCCGCGCCGCGCGCGAGCGGCGTCCCGACGTCCTCGTGCTGATCGATTATCCGGACTTCAATTTCCGGCTGATGCGGGCGATCAAGGCGCTCGGCATTCCGGTCGTGTACTACATCAGTCCCCAGATCTGGGCCTGGCGGCCCGGACGAATGAAGACCATGAAGGCCGTCGTCGATCAGGTGCTGGTGATCTTCCCGTTCGAGCAGCCGCTCTACGAGCGTGAGAGCGTGAAGGTCGAGTTCGTGGGCCACCCCCTGCTGGAGCTCACCACGCCGTCGGTCGAACCCGCGAGCCTCGCGCGCGAGTTCGGCCTCGACGCCACCCGGCCGACCGTCGCGCTCCTGCCCGGGAGCCGGCCGAACGAGCTGGAGCGCCTCACGCCGGTCCTCGTCGGCGCCGCACCACGAATCGCGGCACGGGTCGCCGGCGTGCAGTTCATCGTGGCGCGAGCACCGCATCTGCCCGACCGCCTGTACGCCGGCTTCCAGCAGATCGGCGCGCGGGTCGTGGAAGGCCGGACCGACGACGTGCTGCACGCGAGCGACGTGGTGTTGACGGCGTCCGGCACGGCGACGGTGCAGACCGCCATCCACGGCAAGCCGATGGCCGTGCTCTACAGGCTGTCGCCGCTGACCTACCGACTCGGCAAGCCACTCGCCACAGTGGACATGTACGCGATGGTCAACTTGATTGCCGGACGGCGCATTGTCCGTGAGCTCATCCAGGATGCCTGCACCGCGGCCGCCGTCGCGGACGAAGCCATCCGGCTGCTGACCGATGCCGCAGCCTGCCGGCAGATGCGGGCCGATCTGGCCGGCGTCGTGCAGGCCCTGGGCGGCCCGGGCGCGAGCGGCCGTGCGGCGGACGCCGTCCTCGCCGTCGCGCGCAGGTAACCGCGTCAGGCCCGTTACACTTGGGAATGCGGCATCTCGTTCTCGCCATCCTCCTCGCCGTCGGCGTACCGGTGTCGGCCATTGTCGTTCGACCCCTCACCTTCGAGCAGCTCGTCGGCGAATCCACCGCGATCGTCTATGGCCGTGTGTCCGATGTGCGCGGGCAATGGACCGCGGATCGACAGGGTATCGACAGCCTCGTCACCCTCGACTCGATCGAGTACTTCAAGGGGACGCTCGGTGGGAACCTGACCGTCCGCGTCCCCGGCGGGCAGGTCGGCAGGCTGGTGCACGTCCTGCCGGGAGCGCCGCGTTTCGCGCCGGGTGACATCGTCGTGCTGTTCCTCAAGGCCAGCGGCCCTGCCTTGCCGATCGTCACCGGCACGACACAGGGCGTGTTCCGTGTGACGGCCGATCCGCGCACCGGCGAACGGCTCGTCATGGCGCCCGCCTCGCAGGCCGGGCCCAGCGGTCCCATCACGCGAGGCGATCCTTCGAGACGCCCCGTGGCGCTCGAGGCGTTCGGTGCGGCGATTCGACGTGCGGGTGCGGATCGATGATGCCGCGCGTCCTGCTGATCGTATGCCTCGTGCTCATCGTGGCGCAGCCCATGCCTGCCGACGCGTACCTCAAGTTCGGCTTCCGCGTCGGCGATCGGACCGTCGACGTCAAGTGGACGGAACAGCCCATTCGCTACTTCGTGAACGAACGAGACATCCCTGGTGTCACCGCCGGGGATTTCCGCGCGGCCGTCGGCCGCGCGGCCGCGACGTGGCAGGCGATCGAGTCGTCTGCCGTGCAGTTCGAGTTCCTCGGCACGACGGGAGCGCCCCCGAGCATGATCGACGGCCGGACCACGCTGGGCTTCCTCGATCGGCCTGACCTCGACGGCGTACTCGGCGCGACGAGCTTCATTCTCGACTCGTCGACAGGCGCCATCGTCGAGGCCGACGTCTTCTTCAACACGGCCTTCCCGTGGTCGGTCGCTCCGCAGGGCGAGCCGGGTCGCGCGGACGTCGAGTCGGTCGTGCTCCACGAACTGGGACACCTCATCGGGCTCGGGCACTCCGCGATTGGCGAGACCGAACGAACGGCCAGCGGCGGCCGGCGCGTCATCGCGAGCGGGAGCGTGATGTTCCCGATCGCGATGACGCCCGGCGCCATTGCCGATCGCGCGCTGCAGGCTGACGACGTCGCGGGCGCGTCGGACCTCTATCCCGAAGGCGATCACCGTGCGGAAACCGGCAGCGTACGCGGTCGCGTCACCCTCGGAGGCCGCGGCGTATCCGGCGCACACGTGACGGCATTCAATCCCGCTACCGGCATGCTCGTAGGCGGGTTCACCCTCGACGAGTCCGGCAGCTTCGTCATCGCCGGGCTGACGCCTGGCCCGCACATCCTCCGCGTCGAGCCGCTGGACGATGGGGATGTCGAGAGCTTTCTGGGCGGCGAGCCGGACGTGGACGTCGACTTCCGTGCGGCGTATGCGCCGCGCATGCTGGTGGCGCCGAGGGGAGGTTCGTCGGACGAAATCGAGATTGCCGTGGTGGCCAAGTGAGGCGCTCGTGGATTCTGTGCGCCTGCCTGGCGACTCCCGCGGCCGCGTCAGCACAGACCGCCGAGGCGCTCGCGTCGCGGCCCGGCCATGTGACCGTGGCCGGCGGAGTGGTGTGGGCCGGCGGGTACTCGATCGGCGACAACACCGCCGCCCTGCGCTCCAACGCCACCGGCGCCACGCCACCGCCCTTCACACTCTACCGGGCGGAAAGCTCCATCGACGCCGTGACCGGCGCGGAGGTGCGCGGCGGCGTCGCCATCACGCCCTCGTTGGCGGTCGAAGGCGGCTTCACCTTCTCGCGGCCAAGGTTGACCGTCGTGCTGTCGCAGGACGCGGAGGCGCTGCCCGTCACGCTCGACGCCGAGCGCCTCTCGCAGCTCACGATCGAGGCGGGCGTGGTCTGGCAATTGCCGGCGCCGGTGATCGGCCGGCGACTTCGCCCCTTCGTCGCCGGCGGGGGCGGCTATCTCCGCCAGCTGTACGACGAGCACACGCTCGTCGAAACGGGCCATCTCTTCTATGCAGGCGGCGGCGCGCGGTACTGGCTTCGAGGCGGGGACGGGAGCCGCCGAGCCGTCGGCCTTCGCGGCGACGTCAGGGCCGTGTGGCGGACCGGTGGTGTGGATTTCGAGGACAAGACGCGCGTTGGGCCCACGGTCTCGGTGATGCTGTTCTGGGAAATCTAGCGCGGAGGTTCGAAGCGCACGTAGGGCGGAACCTCAGCTCCGCCACGGGTTCGACACCCACGTAGGGCGGAACTTCAGTTTCGCCACAGGTCCAATCGACGAAGGTTCAAGCAGACCGCCCATGATCCGGTTCGACGATGTGTCGTTTGCGTGGGGAGATGTGCCGGTCCTTCGTGGCGTGTCGCTCGAGGTGGCGCGCGGCGAGGTGGTGGCACTCGTCGGGCGCAGCGGGAGCGGCAAGTCGACGCTCCTCAGGCTCGTCAACCGGCTGCTGGCACCGGCGGCGGGGCACGTCACGGTCGACGGCCGACGCGTGGCCGACTGGGACGCCGTGGATCTGCGGCGTCATACGGGCTACGCGATTCAGGACGTCGGGCTCTTTCCGCACTGGACCGTTGCCGACAACGTGGCGACGGTTCCCCGTCTTCTGCAGTGGCCGCACGACCGCGTGCGCGCGCGTGTGGACGAGCTGCTCGCGATGGTGAATCTCGCGCCCGATGTCTTCCGCGAGCGCTGGCCGGACCAGCTCTCCGGCGGGCAGCGGCAGCGTGTCGGGCTGGCTCGTGCCCTCGGCGCGGATCCGCCGGTCGTCCTGATGGACGAGCCGTTCGGCGCCGTCGATCCCATCACCCGCGTCGAGATCCACCGCGAGTTCCTCCGGCTGCAGCGACAGTCGCCCCGGACGATCCTGCTCGTGACACACGACCTCGACGAGGCGTTCGCCCTCGGCGATCGCGTGGCGGTCGTCGACGACGGGCGGCTTGTCGCGTGCGATCGTCCGGAGGGTATTGCCAGGTCGGCGGAACCCGCCGTCCGCCAACTGCTCGACAGCCGCCTGCGGCCCCATGCTTGAGGACCTCGTCAGGTTCATCGTCGACCATCGCGCCGAGTTCATCACCCGGATCGGCGAACACGTGCAGCTCGTCGTCTATTCGACGGTGGCGGCCGCGCTCATCGCCATTCCACTCGGGCTCTTCGCCTCCCGCCGGCCGCGCCTGGCGCGCCCGATTGTCGGCACGGCGAACCTGGCGCAGACCATCCCGAGCCTCGCGCTCTTCGGGTTCCTCATTCCCGCGCCGCTCATCGGCGGCATCGGCACGCGGACCGCGCTCGTCGCCCTGACGCTCTACGCGATTCTGCCCATCCTGCGCGGCACGATCACCGGCGTGCAGGGCGTCGCACCCGCCGTCGTCGAGTGCGCCGAAGCCATGGGGATGACGGCTCGGCAGGTGCGGTGGAAGGTCGAATGGCCGCTGGCGCTGCCGTCCATCCTGTCCGGGTTGCGCGTGGCGGTCGTCATCGGGGTTGGCACCGCGACGGTGGCGTCGGCCATCGGCGCAGGCGGCCTGGGCGACTACATCTTCCGCGGGCTGGCGATGGTGGACTCGACCGTCATCCTCGCCGGCGCGCTGCCGGCCGCGCTCCTCGCGCTCGGCGCCGACGCGCTCGTGGCCGCCGTGGGCCGCTGGGCCGATCCGCGCACCCGTCGTCGGCCGTGGGCCGTGATGGCTGCCGGGCTCGTTCTCGCCGCGGCGCTGGCCGGGATGTGGATCGCCGGCCGGGCGGGGCCGGAGAGAATTGTCGTCGGGTCCAAGAACTTCACCGAGCAGATCGTGCTCGGGGAAATCGTCGCGCAGCAGATCGAGCGGGTAACGGGTCTTCCGGTCGATCGCCGGTTCAATCTGGGCGGAACGGCCATCGCGCATGGAGCGCTCGTCTCGGGCGATCTCGATGTGTATGTCGAGTACACAGGCACGGCGCTCACCGCCATCTTCGGCGAGGCCCCATCGTCGAACAGCGAGGCCGTACTTGCGCGTGTTACCGAGCGCTATGCGCCGCTCGGCGTGACCGTGCTGCCGCGGCTCGGCTTCAACAACACCTTTGCCGTCCTCGTGCGACAGGACGCGGCGGCCCGCGACGGACTCTCCACGATCAGCGACCTGGCGCGCGTGGCGCCCGGGTGGCGCGCGGGATTCGGCTACGAGTTCCTCGAACGCCCTGATGGCTTCAACGGGCTGGCCGCGGCCTACGGGCTGCGCTTCGCCGCCGCGCCGCGCGTGATGGATCTCAACCTGATCTACCGGGCGCTCGCGGCGGGGGAGATCGATGTGACGGCGGGGGACGAGACCAGCGGCCTCATCGAGGCTCTTCAGCTGAGCGTGTTGGCTGATGATCGCCAGTACTTTCCGGTCTACGACGCTGTGCCGGTCGCCAGAACCGCCGTCCTGCTACGGCATCCCGACCTGGACGCCGCCCTTCGCGCGCTCGCGCATCGTCTCGACGCAGAGACGATGCGCCGGCTGAACGCGGCCGCGGACAGCGAGCGCCGCGCGCCGGCAGAGGTGGCGCGTGAGTTCCTCGATACTCGGTGATGGCTCGCGCGATCGGCCGACTGGATGACCGTGCGGCCATGCCTCTTACTCGATCCACAAGCCGGACAGCTCCTTCGCCACCCACACGCCGCCCTCCTTCTCGACGATGACAGTCGTGCCGCTGTACACGAACCGTACGAGCACGGCGGCTCGCGTGCGCTCGGCGTTCGTGAACTGGATGGCCCTGAAGCTCGGAGGCGTGTGGGTGAGCCAGCCGCCCCAATGACCGTGCCGTGCGAAGAAGGTCTCGTTCCAGAACCGGACGATGGCACTGCTATCGCCGACCGGCTGATGGGGAACGTCCATCACGCCTTGTGGAGATCGCCGGCCTGTGCCGCCCAGTTGCGTCGGCAGTCGCTGCAGCGCCGTGTGCGCGTCGTCGCTCATGAACACGACGTTCGCCATCCCGGCAGGCGCCCTGGCGACCGGCACGAGCGTCTCGCCCGGCTGACCCGCGACGCCGACTCGCAGCGTGGCTGGTGCCATCACGAAGGCGGGGGGTTGCGCTGGCCATTCGAACGTGTCTCGTCTGGTCCTTCCGTAGATCCCGCCGCCCATGGGCAGGAATACGGCATCGCGGATCGCGAGGACGTCGTGCTCGATCGATCCTGGCGCAGGCACCACGGCGTCCTTTGCAGCGGTCCCGGAGGCCGCCCATCGCGTCAGGATCGATCGCAGGACACGTGTGGCCTCTTCCGGCCTCCCGGTGATCCTGAGCAGCGAGGCCCGGGCGATTCCTGCCAGGCCGACGGAGGCATCGAATGGTTCGCGCTCCAGCGCTTCGAGTTCTGCGATGGCCGCGGACACGTCGCGCGCGGGTGCATCCGCGGCGGCGAGAGCCAGCGCCACCTCGAGGCGCGTCTGATGCGACAGCGCGAGCGCTTCTACCGCGACCGCCGAGCCCGGATATGCGGTCCTGATGCCGTCGAACGTCGCACGCGATTCTGCGAACCTCGCGCGCGCGAGGAGCGAGCGACCACGTTCGAGCTCCGAGCCTCCACCCTCGGTCAGGGATCGCGACAGTTGCTCCACGCGAGTCACCACGTCATCGCGGTTCACAACCCACCTGTCGGGTTCGGGGAGAGCCGTGCCACTGCCCGCCCGTCGTCGTGGCGGCCAGCCCACGGACAACGTTCGTTCCGTGGGATCGGGCCAGGCCTGCAGTGTCTCGCGATAGAGGACAAGGGCACGGTCGAACAGGCCGGCGCTCTCGAACGCCCTCGCCGCGTACGCCGAGCCGAGTTGGCGCGCCCAGGGCCACTCCGTCGACATTGCGGCCGCTTTCTCGAACGCGCTGGCCGTGTCCAGGCTCGATCCCGCCATCTCGTCGAGCTGCGCCACCCGCAGTGCCGCCACCCACGCCCAGTCGTTCGATGGATACCGCTCGAGAAACGTCCGGTAATGGCGGTGCGCCTCGTCGAACCGCTCGTGGGTGAGCTCGTAGGCAGCCAGCATCACGAGGGCTTCACGTGCATCCCGCTCGGAGCCTGATCCGGCGGCCTTTCTCAGGATCTCGCGAAGACGTTCGCCAGACTGTGTCCGTATCTCGGGCGACCGTCCCTGCCGTTCCTGAAACAGGTGGTGCAGCGCCTGAAGCCGCAGGCTCGACGCGCGAGGAAGCCCGCGTGCCTCGAGGGAGGCGAACAGATCGTCCACGGCCGTCGGTGCCGCGGATGCGCTTCCGGCGAGCAGAGGCATGGTGATGCTGAGGGTATGCCGGGCGCTCGACGACCGGTCCTCGTCATCGAGCAGGGCCCAATGTGTTTCGAAAAAGGAGCAATACGCGGCCAGGGCGCGGTCGGCGTCGGCCGCGGGCAGGTGATCGTCCAGCATCGTGACGTCCGCCATGTCCACGAGGAAGACCAGATCGGGTGCGTGCCTCACCCAGTACGATGGCGGATAGCGCCCGCTCCCCAGTTCGCGCACGATGGCCACGACTTGTTCCAGACGACCGGCATGATCGTCAGCGCGCCGGTTTGTCCGGTAATCGAACGTCCGGTTCGCGATGTGCGAGCCCTTCGTGTGGAGGGCCATGGCCGCCAGCGTCGTACCCGGACTACTGTCGACGACGTCGTCGAGCGCCGCAATGGTGCGGACAGTCTCGCGGGGGTCGACGAGCAGCTGCACCCTGGCTCGAGCTGCGGCAGCGGTGCCGGGGTACGCCGCTATCAACTGTCGCAGCCTCGTCGAGAATTCCACGTATGTGTCGGCCAGCGCGTGCTCGGTGCCGAGCAGAGCGAATGCCGAGTCCGCCTGTGCCTCACGCTCCAGCGTCGCGACCGCCTTGCGCGCCATGACAAGCAGCCGCGTCAGCCGCGCACGATGTTCGCTGACCCGATCGCTGATCATTCGTTGTCCGGACATCGCGATGTGCCGAAACGCCGGGCCAATCTGCTCCGGCCTGGTCTCGACGATCCGCTGCAGCACGTCCAGCGCGTCGTCGTTGCGGCCAGCTTCCACCAGCCAGGCCACGGTGGCGGGGTCGTCGGGGCTGCTCCGCAGCATGTCCTCGGCCGTGCGCCGCAGCATCAATCGGGTATAGGCGGCGTCAATGCTGGCGTCGATGTCCGGAAAGCCGGAGGGCCGTGGGCGCCTGATGGGATCCGGATCGAGGCCCTGCGCGGCGGCGGGAATCGCGCCAGCACACGCTGCCGTGGCCGCGAGCGCCAGCACACGCGCCACCGCAGACAGCCGGTGACGCACCAACGACCAGTCCGTGGCGATCTGGTTCATGGTGCTCCTTCGAGCGCGTGGCGAACCTGGCAACGCCGTGCGGCAGGTGCGATTGAGTGGCCCGCAGGACCGGCGGCGGACTGGCCTTCAGAAGTCCATCCCCCGGCCATCCCGCTACCGACTCTCTGCCAAGCGCTGGTGTATTCGACCCCGGTGGTGCGGTTTCGGCTACACGGCTTTCAGCCTGCGCCCGGGTCCGCCCGTCTCCTGTAACGAACCAGTACCCCACCGCACTACCTGCCGGGCGGACATTTCGGATGGTCCAGCCGGCGGTTTTGTGGTTTGATCCGCACACCCCCGGCGTTGGCACACCTTTTTCTCGAGGAGTGGGTCGCCGTGCTGCAGATCACCCCCCGGCGTTGGTCGGTTGCCGCTACCGTAGGTTGCTCCTCTGTTGCTCTCTTCGTTCTCGCCATGGCCTGGGCCGTGCCGCGCGCGAACATTCCCGTTGCCTACGCGCAGCAGCCCCCGGCGGCTGCCGACGACTATGGCTACGGCAGCCGCTACCTGACGCCTGAACAGCGCGAGGGACGCGACACCTGGTACTTCTGGACCGGAGGCAGCGAGAAGTTCTGGGTCGAGATGGCGCGGATCACCGAAGGCAACGTCAGCCTTCTCAACTACGTGGACAGCCGCCGCCATGGCCGCCGCTTCCGAGAGCTTGGTGCGATCACCGAGCCCGGGTGCGAAGCGGCGACGGCGCCGGACGAGCACGGGCTCTGGATGGACCGCTGCGAGAGCAAGCCCGTCCCCGGTGTCCCCGGAGAACCTTCCGGGATCGTCGGCCTCCGGCGGTTCCCGAACCCGAAGTTCAATCCCGCCAGCTGGAACGCCGAGCAATACCTCACACATCCCGGCGACATGCAGCCGCCCTATCTGGTCGGCATGACGTGCGGGTTCTGCCACATCGGCTTCAACCCGATCAATCCGCCCGCCAACCCGGAACGACCGACGTGGGACAACCTGGCCGGGACGATCGGCAACCAGTACTGGGAAGAAGGCAAGCTGTTCAGTCTGAACATGAAGCCCGACGACTTCCGCTGGCACGTGGCGGCGCGCCAGGCGCCCGGTACGTCCGACACGTCGCGGTTCGCGACCGATCACATCAACAATCCGAACGCCATCAACACCATCTTCAACCTCGAGTCGCGGCCGACGAATCCGGAGCGCATGCGAGACGGCAGCCTGGTGCCCGTGCATCACATCCTCAAGGACGGCGCGGACTCGGTCGGCGTTGCCGGGGCGTCGCTGCGCGTCTACGTCAACATCGGCATGTGCGGCGACTACTGGGTGACGCTGCACGATCCAGTGCTCGGCATCGCGCGCGCTCAGCAGCCCTTCGACATGGATCACGCGCGCAAGACGTGTCCCGACTGGGTGGCCACCGAAGCGCGCATGGCCAATGCCGAAGCGTTCCTCAAGACGATGACCCCGCTTCACCTGGCCGACGCGCCGGGCGGGAAGACCTTCATGACGGCATCGCCAGAGACGCTCAGCGCCGGCCGACGTGCGTTTGCGGACACATGCGCGTCGTGCCACTCGAGCAAGCAGCCGCCCGCGGGCACGGCGGACGCGAAGGCCTGGTTCCGCGAGGCCGTGGAACGCGACGACTTCCTCACCGGCAACTTTCTCTCCGACGACAAGCGCTACGCCGTCACGATGCTGGGCACCAACAGCGCCCGCGCGCTGGCCACCAACGCCACGCGCGGCAACATCTGGGACCAGTTCTCGTCCGAGAGTTACAAGGAGCTGCCCGATACCGGCGAACTGAGGGGCCTCTACAATCCGCAGAACCCCACCAAGCCCATCGACTTCGATCTGCCCGGCGGCGGACGGGGGTACTACCGCACGGCCTCGCTCACGAGCATCTGGGCCACGGCGCCCTTCCTGCACAACAACTCCGTCGGCATCTTCGTCAAGGATCCATCGGTGCAAGGGCGGCTCACCGCGTTCAACGATGCGATCCAGAAGATGCTGTGGCCCGAGCGCCGACTCGGCGCGCAGTCCATCCCGGTGACGACCGTGGACAGCTGGGTGACGATCAGCGGCTCGGCGCGCCGGGTGCGCATCCCGGCCGGCACACCCGTGGACTACGTCGCGCGCGTCGATCCCACGCGCCTGCCCGACATCGTCCGCAACAGCCCGCTGCTGAACCTGTTCTCGGATGAGGCCATCTTCCGGCGCATGCTCAGCAACAACAAGGCGCCGGACTTCATCCTGGACCGCGGCCACACCTTCGGCGCCGACCTGTCCGACGCCGACAAGTGGGCGCTCATCGAGTACCTGAAGACGTTCTGACGAGGGTGCCATGCCTCAGGACATCATCTTCACCCCGCTGGCGTTCAGGAACCTGACTCTCAAGAACCGGATTCTCCGCTCGAACATCTCCGGCCGCTTCGACAACTACGACGGCTCGGGCAACCAGGCGCGCATCAACTGGGAGACCAGGTTCGCGCGCGGCGGCGTCGGCGCCATCGTCTCGTCGTTCGTTCCCGTGCACCTGCGGGGGCGCATCGTCCCGAACTACGCGATGATCGACGACGACGACAAGATTCCCTTCTGGCGGGCGGTCGGGAAGGCCGTACACGAGCACGACTGCAAGTACATCCTGCAGCTCAGCCACGGCGGCCGCCAGCGTGACATCAACGGTCCCGAGTATCCCGTCGGCCTGAGCTCCACCGACAAGTCGGACCCGGTCCATGGCTTCCGCTGCGAGCGAATGACGCTGGCGCAGATCGCCGAGGTGGCGCAGCAGTTCGCCGAAGGCGCGCGGCGCGCCCGCGAGGCAGGACTCGACGGGGTGGAGCTTCACGGCGCCAACGGCTACCTGATCACCCAGTTCCTGAGCTCCGCGATCAACGATCGCGAGGACGACTACGGTGGAAGCCTGAAGAACCGCGCGCGATTCGTCCTCGACATCGTCCGGGCGATCCGCCAGCGCGTCGGCCGGGACTTCCACCTCCAGATGAAGATCAGCGCCGTCGACCACGACGATGTGCTGGGCGTGTTCAGACGGGGGAAGCCCGGGAACACGCTGAGCGAGTCCGTGCAGGTGTGCAAGTGGCTGGTCGAGGCGGGCGTGGACGCCATTCACGTGTCCACCGGCAGCTTCTTCCCGCATCCGAAGAACCCGCGCGGCCGCGACCTGCCGATCGACGACCTGGCGGCCGCCTACGACACGATGATCTCGAGCGGCGAGCGGACGTTCCTCAACTACCTGCTGTTCCGCGGCGTCACCGGGCAGATTGCGAGAAACGCCTGGAACGACGCCGCCGGTCCGCCGGACGAGATCGAGGGTGCGAACCTTGGCTACGCCAGGTCGATCAAGACCGTGGCCACCGTGCCCGTCATCTGCACGGGCGGGTTCCAGACGGCCTCCTTCATCCGTGCCGCGATCGAACGCGGCGACTGCGACGCGATCAGCGCCGCCCGCCCGCTCGTCGCGAACAACGATCTCGTGCAGATGTTCGCTCGCGGTCTCGACCGGGCGCCAAAGCCCTGCACGTACTGCAACAAGTGCCTGGTCAACGTCGTGGAGAACCCGCTCGGCTGCTACGACGTGTCGCGGTTCGACTCGCGCGAGGACATGATCCGGCAGATCATGTCGGTCTTCAAGCCGGCGCCCTTCACCGAGGCGCAGCCGTGACACGCCGGCGCGCCGCAGCCGCCGTCGCGATCGGGGCCATCACCCTCGCCGTGACGATGACTCGTGCGCCGGCGGTTGCGATCGCGCAGGACGACATCCTTCACCACTTCAAGTACGGATCCTTCGGCACGGAGGTCACCGTCGGCGTCCCGTATCCGATCTTCAAGGTCCTGCCCGTCCTCTTCGAAGACAAGCTCCCGCAGCGCCCCGGCGAGGGCTACGAGCGGCTGGGCTTCATCATGGAGCCGAACGCTCCGCATGGCCTGCCCATCGGCACCACGTACGTGGAAGACACCGTGCCGCTGGTCGGGCTCAATTGCGCGACGTGTCACACCGGGACCGTCCGCGAGTCGCCGTCGAGCCCGCGACGGATCGTGCCCGGCATGCCGGCCCATCAGATGGACCTGCAGGGCTACGCCAACTTCCTCACGGCCGCTGCCACCGATCCACGCTTCGAGGCCGGAACCCTCATCGAGGCCATCCGCGCGCAGGACTCCTCGTTCACGTGGTTTCAGTCGCTCGTCTACCGATTCATCGTGATCAAGCGCACGCGCGACGGCATCCTCGAACGAGCCGAGCAGAACAAGTGGTTCGACGATCGTCCGCCGCAGGGACCGGGGCGCGTGGACACGTTCAATCCCTACAAGCGGCTGTTCGGCCTCGACTTCAGCCAGGACAAGAGCGTTGGGACGGCTGACCTGCCGCCGCTCTTCAACCAGCGTCCACGCCGCGGCATGTGGCTGCACTGGGACGGCAACAACAACCGTGTCGAGGAGCGGAACAAGAGCGCTGCGATCGGCGCCGGCGCCACCGTGCAGTCCCTGGATCTGGCGTCGCTCGACCGCATTGCCGAGTGGACGATGGACCTCCAGCCGCCGCCGTTTCCGGCGGTGCACATCGACCAATCGCGCGTGGTGCAGGGGCGAACGGTGTACGCATCCGCGTGCGCACGGTGCCACGCCATGGACGGCGAGCTCGTGGGGCAGGTGACGCCACTGACTGACATCGGCACCGATCCCGAGCGGCTGAACTCGTTCACGGCGGAGCTCGTGGCGAAGATGAACACGATTGGGACGGGCACACCGTGGAAGTTCAGCCACTTCCGCAAGACCGACGGCTACGCCAACCTGCCGCTGGACGGCATCTGGCTTCGCGCGCCGTATCTGCACAACGGGTCGGTGCCCACGTTGAGGGCGCTGCTGTTCCCCGAGGAGCGGCCCGCCGTCTTCCATCGCGGCTACGACGTGTACGACTGGCAGCGCGTCGGCTTCGTGGCGGAGGGTCCCGACGCCGAGAAGGAAGGCGTGAGGTTCGACACGAGCCTCCGGGGCAACAGCAACGCCGGCCACCTCTACGGACAGGAGCTCACGGCTGCCGATCGTGAGGCGCTCATCGAGTTCCTGAAGACGCAATGAGAGCCTGGCACGCGCTCGCCCTCGTCGCCATCTCCTGGTCAGCGCTCATCGGCGCGCAGCCCGCAGAACCCCCGCGCCCGGACATGCACTTCAAGTACGGCTCGGTCGGCATCGAAGCCGAGGAGGGCCTTCCGTACTGGATCTGGCAGGTGCTGCCGCGGATGTTCCCCGACAAGCTGCCGGGCGGGTACGCCTCGCTCGGCTTCGTGTGGGAGCCCGGCCAGGAACTGCCGATCGGCTTCTCGAAGAAGGATGTGCTCGGGTCGGCCCGCGTGGCGGTCAACTGCGCGTTCTGCCACACCGCCACCTATCGCATCTCGCCGGCCGCGGCCCGTGTCGTCGTGCCCGGCGGCGCGACCACCATCGGCTCGCCACAGGACTTCTCGCGCTTTCTCGAAGCGACCGCCGCCGATCCCCGGTTCAACTCGTCGGACATGCTGGAGGCGATTGGCCAGATGGGCACGCTCTCGTGGAGCGATTCGCTCGCGTATCGCTTCCTGCTCATTCCCGGCACGCGCCGGGCGCTCAACCGCCATCGCGAGGAGTTCGCGTGGATGGACGAACGGCCGGACTGGGGGCCGGGCCGGATCGACCCGCTGAATCCATTCAAGTTCCGCCAGCTCGAGCAGCCCATCGATCGGACGATCGGCAACTCCGACATGACGCCGCTCTGGGCGCTACCGCTCAGGGATGGCAAGGCGCTCCACTGGGACGGGCTCAATCCGTCCTTTGACGAAGTTCTCGTGAGCTCGGCGATCGGCAACGGCGCCAGCCCGAAGTCCGTGGACATCGAGAGCCTCGAACGGATCGGCCGGTGGCTGCGCGACCTGACGCCGCCGCGCTACCCGTTTGCCATCGACCAGACCCTCGCCGACCGCGGCGCCGGTGTCTTCGCCAGTACGTGCGCCTCGTGCCATGCGCCCGACGGTCCGCGCATGGGCGAGGTGATCCCGATCGACGAGATCGGGACCGATCGCCATCGGCTGGAGACGTGGACGCCAGCCTCGGCTCAGGCCTTCAACGCGTACGCGGCCGGCAAGCCATGGCAGTTCCAGTCGTTTCGCAAGACCAACGGCTACGTGGCGGCACCGCTCGACGGCGTGTGGCTGAACGCGCCGTATCTTCACAACGGGTCGGTGCCGACGCTGGCGGACCTCCTCGAGCCGGTCGAACGGCGTCCGGCGCGGTTCGTGCGGGGCTATGACGTCTATGACCCCGTCGGTGTCGGCTTCGTCACGTCAGGCCCGGACGCCGAACGCGAAGGCCGGCGCTTCGAGGTGGATCAGCCTGGCAACGGGAACGTCGGGCATCTCTACGGCACCGCCCTCGCATCGGAGGACAAGGTGGCGCTCATCGAGTTCCTGAAGACCCGGTAGCACTCGGCCCCCCGCACCGTCCACTCTACAAGGAGCGTCCCGTGTCCGATGGGTTCCAGAAAGCCCGTGAGTACCCGCTCTGGAAGGCGCTCTTCGGCCGCCGGACGCGCCGGGTGTCGCGCGGCACCTCGTTCACGAGCGGATCGTTCTCGTTCACCTCCCGGCACGATCCGCAGCCCCTCGACCCGCTCGAGGAGGCCATGATCGTGGCCGCGACGGGGATGACCGGCCTGGCGTTCGCCGACAATCCGTACCAGACCGCATCGGGCGCACCACTGCTGGGCACGCCGCTGCTCGACGTCCGCGGGCGATCCGCCGGCAGCCCGGACAACGCGCAGAGCACGCACTTCTTCATGTGGAACGACGAGGGCACCTGGTTCCTGAAGCCGCCCGATGCAGGGCAGCCGCTGCCCGACGTCAAGGCCATGACCGCCGACGCGCTGGTGGCTCATGTCGAGAGCTGCAAAGTCAGGATCCAGGACGGCCGCATCGACTTTCCGCGCGCGTTTCCGGCGTATGCGAGCGGCAACCGGTTCGTGTCGAACGTGCCGGGCAGCACGATGCTCGTGCCGGTGACGGAGGTGACCCGGCAGTACATCAATGGTCTCTTCTACGTGCTCGCGCAGGAGGATGGGCAGCGCCCGGTCTTCGTCGACGACTTCAACCTCTACAAGCCGTGCGGACTCACGAAGTGGATCAAGTCCGGGTACCTGAACAAGGAGCTCAAGATCCCGCTCAGCTTCTACGGCAAGGGACGCACCGAGTACGAGTCGCTGCTGCTGCTGCAGAACCTCGCGCTCCTCGGGGAGGCCATGGGGCTGGGTGCCTGGATCCACGCGGCGTTCGCGCCGATGATCCTCTTCGGTGGATACCCGGATCTCGGCAAGGGGCTCGGCTTCCGGTTCGTGGAACCGCAGGGCCTCACGCTGCCGCGGCCCTACCCGGCGCCGACGCCCAACCCTGTCGGTCTCGACGGCGTGCTGCAGGCCTATTGCCCGCCGTACTATCCATCGATGGATGCGGCCATCGACGCCGTCCTGGACGAGAAGTACGGACCCGACGGCCAGTACGTCAATCCCCGGCACTACGGCCAGACGATGAGCCCGGCGCTGACGGAGAAGTTCCTGAAGGAGGCCTCGCACCCCGAGCCGCAGGTCGTCGACTGCGTACGCGCGATCTGCACCTACATCTACGACACCTACGGCCGGTTCCCCGCGCACTGCAACGCGATCGACTCGGCCGGCGTGTGGATTCAGTTCCACCATGCCGACCTCGAGTTCTACGACACGAAATTCGTCAGCGGCGCGTCGGAGACGATCGCCTCGCACGACGCGGACTGGCACCGCGAGTCGTAGCGGCCCGGCCTCGGCCGTTCGTGGCGCCGCGGGGCGAGGGCCGTGGCTTTGGTATGATCGGCAGGATCACCATGCCAAGCCTCGACACGTTCAAGACCCGCACTTCGATTGCCGTCAACGGCGAGCCCGTGGAGATCTACAGCCTGCCCGCGCTCGAGCGGCAGGGTTTCCCCGGCGTCGCCCGCCTGCCGTACTCGTTGAAGATCCTTCTCGAGAACCTGCTGCGGCGCGAGGACAACGGGTTCGTCAAGGCCGACGACATCCGTGTGCTCGCAGGATGGTCGCCCGGCGCGAAGGGCCAGAAGGAGATGTCCTTCATGCCCGCGCGCGTCCTGCTCCAGGACTTCACCGGCGTCCCGTGCGTCGTCGACCTCGCCGCCATGCGCCACGATGCCGTCGCGCA
>CAZJBN010000029.1:0-37581 GCA_964543955.1 uncultured Bifidobacteriaceae bacterium | reverse complement strand
TTCTGCAGCATCGCACCCTCACGACGCTCGACTCGCAGACCCGCACCATCCTGCGGCAGGTGGCCCAGCAGACCGCCGGCGACATCGTGCTCGAGGCGCGGCGCGCGCTCGACGGTCCGGTGTTCGAGACCCTGACGGCCGTCAACCACCCGGAGATCCGTGAAGGCCGGCTGGATATGGTGACGGCAGAGTTCGAAGCCGCCCTGCGGGACTATCCCCACGTCGAACGCTTCTTCGTGTGGACCACCGGCACCGAGCGCCTGGCGCCGGGCGAAGTGCTCTTTCACGGCCGCGACACGCTCGAGGCCGCCGATACAGGTCTCGTCTCGGTTGGAGGCGTGCCCGGAGCGGGGACGGTCACGCTGACGCGCGACGCGCCGCTTGGTCGGGCCATCATCGACCTGGCCCACCGCTTCTCGCCCGAACAGCGCATCTACGTGACGGCCGAGGGCCTGCCCGGCGGGCGGCAGGCGCTGCTCCGCCTCTTCTGGCACGATGCGAGCCGTCTGGACTACTTCGCGATCCTCGGGTACGTCGTCGATCCCACGACGGGTGGGCGCCGCCTCTTCGAGTCGCTGCACGAGCGATCGATCGCGACGCTGCTCGGTCAGCGCGGCGGCCAGGCACCGCTCAACTATCGGGTGATCGATGAGCGCGGCCGGACCGTCTTCGGCAGCGGGGAGGCGCGGGAGGGCGCGGCGTCGGCCGCGATGCCCATGCAGTTCTACCCGGTTCACCAGATCGATCCGCGGCTGTCGGGTGCCGTGCCGGCGCGGCCGTGGACGGTCGAGGTGAGCGCGGCGCCGCCCACCGGCTTTGCGGCGATGAGCCGCGGCTACTGGCCGACGGTGCTGTCGTTGCTCCTGATGCTCGTCGCGCTCGGCCTGACCGGGCTGGCCAATCGCCGGGCGTCGGAGTTGACGCGCATGCAGACCGATTTCATCTCGCACGTGACGCATCAGCTCAAGACGCCGCTCTCGCTCCTGAGTGCGGCGAGCGAGACCTTGTCGATGGATCGCGCGCGCTCGCCCGAGAAGCTCTCCCAGTACCTCGGCATCATCAACGGCGAGGTCGCGCGGCTCTCGGCCCTGGTCCAGCGCATCCTCGAGTACTCGCAGCTTCAGGAACGGCGGGGCTTCGAGTTCGAGATCGTCGATCTGCGTGCACTGGTGCACGAGACCGTGGCCGCCTTCGAGCAGAGCCTCTCGGGCCGGCACTTCCGGTTTCCGATCGAGGAGACGGCGCACGCGCCCGCCGTGATGGCGGACCCGGCAGCGATCGAGCAGATCCTCGTCAACCTGCTCGACAACGCGGTGAAGTACGGCGGCGAGGACAAGGTCGTCCGCGTGCGGCTCGGCTCGCAGCAGGGCGCGGCGATGATCGAGGTGATCGACCACGGAATGGGCATCCCGCCCGAAGAGCACGATCGCATCTTCGACCGCTTTCACCGCGCTGCCGGCCGGCTGCCGAACCGGCAGGGCTTCGGCCTGGGCCTGTCCATCGTCCAGGAGCTGGCACACGCCCACGGCGGGAAGGTCGAAGTCGAGAGCGCGGTGGGGCAGGGCAGCACGTTCCGCCTGGTGCTGCCGGCGCGGGCGCCCGCCCGCGCGTGGACGGAACCGACGCCCGCGGGGGATGCCAGTGACGGGGAGGCTGCGTGATGAAGCGCGACATGACCGGCGAGGACCACGCCCCGCACGAAGTCCTGGTCGTCGAGGACGAGCCCCAGATGCGGGCCCTGCTCTGCGACAACCTCGAGTTCGAAGGGTATCGGGTGAGGGCCGTCGAATCGGCCGAGGAGGCGATCGTGGAGCTGGGGCGGCGCGCGGTCTCCCTGGCCATCGTGGACGTCATGCTGCCAGGCATGAGCGGCTTCACGCTCTGCGAGCGGCTCCGCACGCAGGGCGCGCATGTGCCCATCATCATCCTCACCGCCCGCACGCACGAGCGCGACCGGATTCGCGGGCTCGACATCGGCGCCGACGACTATGTGAGCAAGCCGTTCAGCGTGCGGGAACTGCTCGCGCGGGTCCGGGCGCAGGTCCGGCGCGACGACTGGCATGCCAACACCGGCGACGAGCTGACCTTCGGCGACGTGACCGTCAACGTCCGCCAGCGGCTGGTCCGCCGGAACGGCCGCCGCGTGCCGCTCTCCGCGCGCGAGTTCGAACTGCTGCGCTACCTGCTCGCGCATCGCAACGAGATCGTGAGCCGGGAGCAGCTCCTGCGCGACGTCTGGGGCTATCATCAGCTCTCGGTCACACGCACCGTGGACAACTACATCGCGAAACTCCGCACGCAGCTCGAACCCTCTCCACACGACCCGCAGTACATCGTCACGGTGCACGGAAGCGGGTATCAGTTGATTGGGTGAAGATCTCGAGGATCCCGAGATCTCGCGATCTGGCGATCTGGTGATTTGGTGATCTGTCGATCTGGATCTGGAGACCTGGCGATCGGGTGATCTCCACATCACCAGATCTTCAGATCTTCAGATCTAGTTCGTGGTTCCCACCGGGAAGTACCGTCCGATCAGATGGGCCGGATTCGCGCCCGGCTTCGGGCGGAACTTCTGCGCGCGGCCGACGTGGACGTCTGCCGTATACAGATGTCCCTCGCTGTCGGTGTGGAACTGATGGACGCCCCAGAAGCCGCCCGGGAACGCGCCGAACGTACCCCACGAATAGAGCAGCTTGCCGTTCAGGTCGAACTTGGTGAACTTCTGGGTGATGCCGTCGGCGGCCCACAGGTGCTGATCCTCCGACAGCAGCAGCGAGTACGGCCGGCGCATGTTCGGCCAGGCGTCGAGGAACTTGCCGTTCTCGTCGAAGACCTGGACCCGTGAGTTCGCGCGATCGCTGATGTAGATCCGCCGGTTCTTGTCGATCACGACGGCGTGGACGGTGTTCATGTAGCCGGGCCGGGTCTCGGTCGGCTGATTGCCGCTCTGGCCCCACGTCAGCAGGAACTTGCCGTCCTTGTCGAACTTGACGACGCGGGTATTGACGTAGCCGTCGCTCACGAAGAAGGTGCCGTCGGGCAGCCAGGCGATGTCGGTCGGCCGCGCGAAGTGCGTCTCGTCGTTGCCGGACTGCATCGGCGTCCCGACCGTCATCACCAGCTTCTTGCCGTCGCGCGTGAACTTGTAGATGGCATGCGCGCCATCGTCCACGAGCCAGACGTGCCGCTCCGGATCGTAGGGGTTCACCAGGACCCGGTGCGGACGGACGAAGAGCTTGTTGTGCTGATCCCAGGATTCGATGAGCTTGCCATCGCGATTGACGATGTTGAACACGTGATCCCAGCGGGGGTGCCGCTCCGGATCCTTCTGCGACAGGTCGTAACCGGAGGCGTTCCGAGCCGGGATGAAGCTCTGGGCCGCACCGCGGTCGTCCTTGATGACGGGGAGGCAGCCCCGGTTGAAGATGTAGACGCGGTCTGGCGACTCCGCCCAGATCCCCGCGGTCGAGCCGATGACGTAGCCGTCGCCGCAGTAGTTCTGCGGCCATCCGGCCACGAGGTCGTACGGGCCGGTTTCGTCCCCGCCGCCCTTCTCCTGCACCTGCGCCATGCCGCCGACGACGAACAGGAACGCGCAGGCTGCGGTGACCGCCCTGATGCTGTGCTTCGCCACTATTGCCTCCTTCTCTCGATATGACCCGGCGCCCGACAGGATGCCCATTCGACGCGCTCCCTGGCGTCGAGCCGTGTCAACCAGGGAGCGCCACACGCGGTCAGAAGCGCACGCGCAGGCCGAACTGCATCTGCCTCGGGAACTGTGCGGCCGTGGAGACCATGAAGTTTGGCGACTGTCGATTTCCCGACGGCGCCACGAGGTTCGTGCGATCGAAGAGGTTGAAGATGTCGTAGAAGAAATCCAGGCTCTCGAGTCCGCCTCCGAGCGGCAGCTGGTAGCGGAACGACATGTCCACCAGGAGTGAGCCCGGACCGTCGAGGCCGTTGATCACGGCCCGGCCCTGTCCATCGAGCTCCGACTGGATGGGGCGTGTCAGGTCATTGATTCCGGCAATGGGCCGGTCGTTGTTGTCGTTGTCGCGATTGATGTCGGTGCCGACCGTCTCGTTGACCGGCGCGCCAGAGATGGCACTGAGCACACCGGCAATCGTCAGGCTCTTCCACGGGTTGACCGTGCCGGTGGCTGCGAGCACCTGACGCCGGTCGAACTGGAAGCGTCCGTAATCCGCGCGGAGGTCGTTGTCGAGCCAGACGCGCCGGGCGTCGGGGTTTCCCAGGCCGACGTAGTTGCTCTTCTGCAGCGTGTAGGCCAGGCGTCCGCTCCACCCGCCGGACATGCGCCGCTGCAGCGAGACCTGCATCGACTTGTAGCTGCCTTCGAATTCGTTGCGCGTCTGCGACTGAAGCACCCGCTGGAAGTTGGTGCTGCGGGCCTCGGGCGGGACGAGCGAGCCGTCCGGGTCGAACACGTCGACGCCGGGCCGTACGCCGTCCACCGGCTCATTGATGTCCACGACGCCGAGCTGATCGCGCGAGGCGTTGGCCACGTAGTCCACGGCGACGGCGGTGTTGTTGAACAGCTGGTGGTTGACGCCGACGCTCCACGACCACTGGTAGGGAAGCTGGCGGCCGTCGCTGTCGAATCTCGGGTTCCTGTTGTACGCCGATCCGCGGAGCCGCTCGAGCTCCGCCGCGCCCGCGGGGCTCAGCTGCGCGACACCCAGGTTGCCAGCCGAGTCCGTGATCACGTCGGGGCGGAGGACCGGGCTCAACTGATCGGTCACCGAGACGACGGGGAAGAGGGTCACCAGCTGCTGCTGCTGGATCGTGAGGTCGTGAACGACCGGGAGGTAGGCGTAGAACTTGCCGAACCCGCCACGAACGACCGTCGTGCCGTTGCCGGCGACGTCCCACGCAAGGCCCATCCGCGGGCCGAAGTCCGCACTGCTGTCGGGCGTATGGCGCTGGTGATCGTACCGCAGGCCGATGTTCAACGTCAGATTGTCGGCCACGCGCCACTTGTCCTCGGCGAAGAAGTAGATGCGCCGGTCCTTCGAGTACACGTCGAAGCCGTTGACCCCTGGCGGTCCGAGCGTGATGTCGAACTGGAACGGGTAGGTCGCCGGATTGCCGGGGTCGTAGGGCGCGTCGCTCCTGAACAGGAACGTCCCCGAGTCGACCGTCGTGCGTGGCGGCATCTGATTCCAGCTCATGCCGCCGCCGACCTTGAAGTTGTGCTCGCCCCCCCAGAGGGACGGGGCGAAGTAGCTGAAGGCCTCGTCGAAGACGTAGGTCCGGATCACCGTCCGCACCATCTCGCCGCCCTTGCCCGTCAGGTAGCTCGGGTGCTCGTTCAGCTGGCCGATGGAGAACGGATCCCGCCCCGCAAACCCGATGAAGTTGACGTCGTCGTCGAAGTAGGCCTGCGCGCCGGTGGCGAGCTCCTCGCCGATCCGCCCGAGGCGGATGACGTTGGAGGCGCGGTCGCTCAGAACGGCCGTGTAGGTGCCGCTGATCATGTGGTCCCAGTCTGACTCCCACGTCTGCGCGTCGATGGTCTCGTTGTTGGTGTTGAATCCCTCGCCGCGCGTCGGGGCCGTCTCGAGGAGCCACCGCACGTTCACGAAGTGGTTCGACGTCAACTGCACGTCGCCGCGTGCGAAGTAGTTGTTCGCGTCCACCGTGAACGCGCCGACCATGTCCTGGGCGAGCGGCGCGGCTTCGGCGGGGAAGCGCTTGAAGCCCGCGATCTCCTCCTTGTCGTGCTCGAAGGTGAAGTAGAAGTGGGCGCGGTTGCGGATGATCGGACCGCCGATCCCCACACCGGACTGCACGGTCAGCTCGTCGGGCTTGGGCGCATCGTCCGGGAGGAAGGCGTTCCGTGCGTTGAAGCGATCGTTGCGGTAGTAGACATACGCGCGGCCGTTGAAGTTGTTGGTGCCTCCGCGGGTCACCATGTTGATGATGGTGCCCGAACCGCCGCCGTACTCCGAGCTGTACTGGTTGGTGAGGACCTGGTACTCCTGGATGTTGTCCAGCACCACGCGGACCTGCGTGCCCTGGCTCCCGCCGAGGCGGTCGTCGTTGTTGTACATCCCGTCGAGCAGATAGACGTTCTGCTGGGACGGCGAGCCGTTGGCCACCACCTGTCCACCTTCGAACGTGGAAGCGGCCGGGTTTGGCGTGATACCGGGAATGAGCTGGGTCAGCGCCGTGAAGTTGCGGAAGTTCGAAGGCACGTCCTCGATCTCCTGCGAGGTCAGACTGCCGCCGATCCGGTTGCTCGTCGTCTCCACGAGCGGGGCTTCGGCCGTGACGATCACTTCCTCCTGGAGCCCGGCGAGCTGCATGCGCTGCTCGAGGGTCACCGTGGCGCCGGCCCCCAGCTGGATGCCGGTCTGCTTGAGCGCCGCGAAGCCCGGCATATCGATCGTGAGATCGTAGGTGCCGGGATCGAGGTTGGTGATGACGTACGCGCCGGTCGATGCGCTGACGACCGTTCGGGTGAAGCCGGTCCCCTGATTCGTCACGGTGACCGTGGCACCAGGGAGCGCGAGACCGGCGCTGTCGAGGACCTTGCCTTCAATCGAACCGCGCTGCTGGGCGAGGGCTGGGATCGCGAGGAGCACCAGACACACCCCGAGAACGATTTGACGCACCTTCTGCATCACGCGCCTCCGTCTGAAATCGGGAACCGATCTTCGGGGCGAAGGGTAACGCCAACGCGGGTGAGACCCGTGTCAAACGTTGTCGGAGAGTTGTCTGCGAAATGTCTATGGAGGCCGGGGTACAGCTTCCCCGGCTCGGCAGGACGGACGTCCCGGCTGGGGAGCGACGACCGCCTCGGCGCGCGGCGGGTCCGCGCCCGCGGGCACTCAGTTCGTCCCGGTTGGTCGATAGCGGACTTCCTGGCCGATGAGCTTCGCGGGATCGGCGCCCGGCTTCGGGCGGAACTTCTGGGTCCGGCCGTTGAAGACCTCGGAGATGTACAGGTTGCCCTCCTGATCCACGGTGAGCGAATGCGGTCCGCCGAACTGGCCGGGCTGGCGGCCCGGTCCGCCCCAGCCGTACAGGAACCGACCGTTGAGGTCGTACTTCAGGATGCGGTTCGTCCCGCCGTCCGAGACCCACAGATACTGGTCGGCCGTGATGAGGTGCGCGTACGGCAGCGAGCGCAGGCCGGTGGACCACATGTCGAGGAACTTGCCGTTCTCGTCGAAGACCTGGATGCGGTGATGTGCGCGGTCGACGACGAAGACGCGACGATCCTCGCTCACCTGGACGCTGTGCACGGTGTTGAACTCGTTCGGTCCGGGGTTCGCCGGATCGCTGGGCGCGGTGCCCCAGTCCGTGATGAACGTGCCGTCCTTGTCGAACTTCGCGACGCGCGTACCGCCGTACCCGTCGCTGATGAAGAACGTCCCGTCCGGCAGCCAGGCGATGTCGGTCGGCCGATCGAACAGGCGACCGGCGTCCCGGCCTCGCTGGCCCTTCGTGCCGAGTGTCATCACGAGCCGACCGTCATAGGTGAACTTGTGAATGACGTGCAGCTGGTCATCGAAGACCCACACGTGGCGCTCGGGATCGTACGGGCTCATCTTGATCTTGTGTGGACCGCGCCCGCACGTCATCTCGAAGAGCGCGTCGTGCTGGGGCCAGTGGTCCACCATCTTTCCGGTGGAATCGACGATGAAGATGACGTGGTGGTATCGCCGCTCCCATCCCCGCTTCGTGGGTGTCGGCTGGCACGTCGCGTTCAGGCCATCGTCGTTGCCGGTGGCGTTGCCGCGGTGCGGATCGATGAGCGCATACGGCGTCCACGGCTTGTTGCCGGGAGGGAGCGGCAGTTCGCCGCGCTGCGCGATCCAGATCCGATCGGGCGTTTCGGCATAGACGGCGCCGACCGAGCCCCATGTCCAGCCGTCATGGCTGACGCCGTCGGGCCCGTCCGGCAACGGCAGCGGCCAGTTCTCGACGAGCTCATACGGCCCGAACTCCTCCTGTCCGCCGCGTTCCTGCGAGGTCGCCGCGGCCGATGGTCCCGCGGCGGGAGTGGCGGCCGCCGGTTCGTTGGTGGGCGACTGGCATGCCAGCGTCGAGGCGAGAAGCGCCGGCACTGCGATTACCGCAAACGTACTGCTTCGTGAGCGCATGTGGTCCTCCTGTTCGGCTGTTGCGCCCGCCAGGCACGACGACGGCGGGCGTTCTACCGCTTGGCGATTTTCGGGGGCGGAGTCTATATGATGGGAACCCGTTCGGGCAAACGCGGGCGAAGCGCGTCGTGTCGACGCCGAAGGTGAACAGGCAGGGAGCTACCTCAATGTCACGCGTGCACACACACGTCGCGACGTCGGCGATCGCGCTGACCGTCGGGCTGAGCGCCACCGGCCATTCCGGCGCCGTCGATCGGGCGGCGGCCGGGTCGAGGGCCGGCCAGGGCACGGCGTCTCCGACCGAAGTGCCGCTCTACGAGGTCGACCCCGCCTGGCCGAAGCCGCTTCCGAATCGGTGGATTCTCGGCGCCGTCGTGGGCGTTGCCGTCGATGCGCGCGATCACGTGTGGATTACTCACCGCCCCTCGACACTGCAGCCGAACGAGACCCGGTCGATCTGGCGCGCCGCGCCGCCCGTCCTGGAGTTCGACGCCGATGGCACGCTCGTCTCCGCATGGGGCGGGCCGGGCGCAGGGTATGAGTGGCCGGACCTCGAGCACGGCATTCACGTCGACGCACAGGACCGTGTCTGGGTCTCCGGCGGAGGCGCGAAGGACGCGCATCTGCTGCAGTTCACGCGCGCCGGCGCGTTCGTCAAGCAGATCGGGCGTCACGGCCAGGGCCGCGGCAGCACCGACACGGCCAATCTCGGCGCCGCCGCGCACATGGTCGTGGATACCGCGACAGATGAGCTGTATGTCGCAGACGGCTACGTCAATCACCGCGTCATCGTCTTCGACGCGACGTCGGGCGCCTACAAACGGCACTGGGGCGCCTACGGCCGGCCGCCGGACGATGCGTATTTCGCCCGGGCGGGCGAGAAACTGCCAGGGCCGTTCAGTGGCGCCGTGCAGCACGAGAACGCCCCGAGCCAGTACGATCCCGACGGCCCGCCTCCGCCCCAGTTCCGCATCGTGCACGCCGTGCGCCTGTCGAATGACGGGCTCGTGTACGTCTGCGACAGGACGAACGATCGCCTCCAGGTGTTCCGCAAGGATGGGACGTTCGTCAGGGAGGGATTCGTGGCGCGGCGCACGCTCGGCAGCGGATCGGTATGGGATATCGCGTTCTCGCGCGATCCGGAGCAACGCTTCCTCATCGTGCCGGACGGGACGAACCAGCAGGTGTGGATCCTGCTGCGCGAGACGCTGGAGGTCGTGAGCGCGTTCGGACGGGCCGGCCACTGGGCCGGGCAGTTCTACGGCGCGCACAACATCGCCTCGGATTCGAAGGGGAATCTCTTCATCACCGAGACCTACGAGGGGAAGCGCGTGCAGAAGTTCGCCTACAAGGGCCCCGGCCCGGCCACGCCGTCTCAGATTGGAGGCGACTGGTAGCTGACAGGACCGGCCGGGCTCACGGTGCGACGAGCGTTCGAGCCTCGACCAGATCGCCCGTCTCGAACCCCTCGGTGAACCGCTCGACCACGTCCGCGAGGAGCGGGCGTGCTTCCCCGGCCCGATCGTGGGCGGCCAGCAGCCGGAACAGGCTCATCGCCGCCCGCAACTCGAGTCCGAGCGCGCGCTGCCCGAGGCTGTGGTCGATGGCCCGGCGGATGCTCGTCTCGGCGCCCGTCAGGTCTCCGCGTGAACGGAGGAGTTCGCCCTGCAGCCGCCAGAGCTCGGCGTGGTAGAAGCGCTCCAACGATCGGTCGCCCCATGCGAGCGCTTCGTCCACCTTCCGGAGTCCTTCATCCACCTCGTCGCTGGCGAGCAGGCCCTCGACGAGCATGGCCATGAACATCGGACGAAGGAGGCCGCTCGAGATTCGCTCCATGCCGGCGAGGCTGTCGCGCAGCAGCGCGACGCCCTCGTCAATCTGCCCGAGCGCGACGAGACCGGCGCCCTGATAGCAGCGGCCCCACTCCAACTCCTGCGCCAGGCCGTACTCACGGCCGATCGCGACGACCTCTCCGCCGAGCACGACCGCCGCCTCGTATTCGCGCCGCAGGAGGTGAATGTGCTGCGTGATCACCATCGCGAAGACGAGGGCGTTCAGCTGACGGGTCTCGCGGCAGAACGCCACGGTGGCCGTCGCCAGCGCCAGGGCCTGGTCGGGGAAGCCGAGAAACCACAATGGGCGAGGGCCGAGGCTGCGGGCGATGAGACCCGGGTCGAGCCCGAACATGGCCGTCAGCGCGCCGACGTCACGGAGATCGTGCCGCCGGATGGCTTCCTGGAAGTGGCGGTTCGATTCCTCCGTCTCGCCGAGGAATTCGCGTGAGGACGCCATCATCTGGTGCGCGCCGATCAGGAACTCGTTGCGGCCGGTGGCGGTGGCCTGCTCCAGCAACTCCTCGGCCAGGACCTTGAACCGTGCGCAATCGCCCCGGATGGCGTGGAAGAGCGTCAACCCCCACAAGGCGGAGAAGAGCTCCGGCGCATCGCCGAGCTCGTGACAGATCTCGCGGGCCCGCAGGTAGACACTCTCCACTCCGGGCGCGGCCCATCCTTCGAGCGTTCGCAGGCACAGCCCGAGGTACATCTGCAGGCCGAGCTCCAGCTGCAGCTTCGCCGGGCCGGCCGGCAGGGTCTTGATCACCTCGAGCCCGCGCCCGGCGAGGATGGCGGCCTCGCGATAGGCGAAGAGCGGCACCGCCCGGGCTGCCGCGGCGAGGTAGTAGCGCGCGGCCTTGCCGAAGTCCCGTCCCGTCTCGAAGAGCACCGCCAGCTCGGCGGCGATGGACGCGGCCTCGTCGCCGTAGTGCCGCTCGAGGGCCGTCGCGACCTTCAGGCTGAAGCCCGCGCGGCGCGTCGGCTGGAGCGCCGCGAAGAGCACGTTCTGATAGAGCACGTGGACGAAGCGGTAGCGCACCGTGAGTTCGCGGTCCGGGTACTCGCGCATCTCGACGTGCCGGATCAGGCCGCGGTTCGCCGCCAGCTCCGCGAGCCGCTCTTCGGTGTCCGCCGCATCGAGATCCAGCACGTCACTGAGGACGCGCGCGTCGAACTCGTTGCCCTGGATGCTGGCGACCGACATCAGCCGGCGGTCGTTCTCGTCGAGCTGATCGATCTTCCGGCCGATGGTGCTCTTGACCGTCTCGGGCAGCTCCCTCGCGACGTCGGGCACGTTCCGCGCCAGCACCCAGCGTCCGTCGTGCTCGGCAATCACGCCCCGATCGCGCAGGTAGCGCACGAGATCGGCCATGAAGAGGGGACTCCCCTCGGTCTTCTGGTGAATGAGCGCCGCGAACTCGTCCGGCAGGCCATGTCCAGGGAAGACGAGCGAGAGGTAGCGCGTCACGTCTTCGAGGTGCAGGAACTCGAGCGCCAGCTCCTCGGCGGCGTGCCGAGCCGCGAGGCTGTGCTGCACACGCAGGAACTGATGCCGGGCGGCCGTCATCTCCGACGGGCGGTACGTCACGATCACGAGGATGCGGAGCTGATCGAAGCGATCGCCGAGATAGTTCAGCACGTCGGTCGTCGAGAGGTCGGCCCAGTGCAGGTCCTCGAAGAAGAGCACCAGCGGCCTGACGCGGGAGATCTCCTGGAAGAGCGCCGCGAGCTCGCGCTTCATCTGTTCGGGCGAGGCGGAGCGCGCCTCGTCGCGCAGCCGCTCGGCGGAGCTGTCCGCGGCAAGCGGCGCCACGCGGACGTACCAGGTTGGCGCCAGGCGTCGCATCAGGTCGCTGTATGCGCCCGTCGTGTGTCCGTGAAGGAGCTGATCGAGGACCTCGAAGAGCGGCAGATACGCCTCGGCGCCCGCCAGCCGTTCGGAGCACCGGCCGCGGGCGACGGCGGGCCGCTGCGGGCCGCGCGCGAGGTCCGCCAGCACATCCTCGACGAGCGTGGTCTTGCCGATGCCCGGCTCGCCGGTCACGGCGACCAGGCGGCCGTGGCCGCCGAGGACCTGCTCGAACGCCCGCGTCAGCACGGCGCGCTCGCGCTGGCGTCCCACGGTCAGGCGCGACGTCGCCGGCTGCGGCCGTGCCTGGACCGAGGCGAGCAGCACACCGGAGTCGATCTCGGCCACGATCGCCCCGATCGTCGGCCGCATCTCCGATTCCTTGGACAGCATGGAGAGCACCAGCGAGTCCAGGGCCGAGGGGATGTCGGGATTGAGCCGGGATGGCGGCACGGGATGCTCGGACAGGATCGCGTTCAGGACAGCAAGGGCCGCGTCCCCGGTGAAAGGCCGGACGCCAGTGAGCATTTCGTAGAGCACGATGCCGAAGGAGAAGACGTCCGATGGCGGGCCGCTCGACCGGCCCATTGCCTGTTCGGGCGACATGTACGACACCGTGCCGAGCACCGTCCCAGGCACCGTGCCCTCCCCTGACATGGTGGCCGCGGCAGGATTGCCCGGCAACATCACGCGCGCGAGCCCGAAGTCCAGAATCTTCAGGTAGCCGTCCCGCCGGACCATCAGGTTCTCGGGCTTGAGGTCCCGATGCACGATGCCGGCCGTGTGCGCGGCCTGCAGCGCGCGGCCAAGCTGCGCGGCAAGCGTCAGCGCGCGATCGAGCGGCATCCGCTCGACGAGCACCGAACGGAGCGTGTCGCCCTCCACCAGTTCCTGGACGATGAAGTACTGGCCGATCTCGGTCTGCCCGGCCTCGTGAATGGTGACGATGTGCGGGTGATTGAGGCTGGATGCCGCCCGCGCCTCGCGCACGAAGCGCTCGACGGTCGACCGGTGGCCCTGATCCTCCGCCGACAGCACCTTGATCGCGACGGCGCGGTCCAGGCGGGTGTCGAGCGCGCGGTAGACCTCGCCCATCCCGCCACGGCCGAGCAGGCCTTCAATCCGGTAGTGCGCGATCGTCTCGCCGATCACCAAGTCGTGGGACCCACGCGTCCCTCACGGTCCACTTCCACCTCCACTCCCCCTCCCGATGTCAGAGACTCTCGAGCACACGCACCTGTCCAATGGACATGTGGCCGCGGAAGAGCGCCGTTCCCTGCGGGTTGTCGACCGTCATCGGCGGCGCCTGGGCGACCACCGGCAGCAGGTGATACGGGTTGAGCGCCGACGCACCCGTCATGGCAATCTGTCCGCGTCCGCTCCAGAACGTGCCGCGCTCGAGCACCCACTCCGTGTAGATCAACTGGCACAGCGACGGCGTGAACGGCGCCTTCTCCGACGCGGGATCCGGGATGACGCGAAGGGAGATGAACGGCATCACCTGCTGCTGCATGGGCGGCGGGAAATCCTTCTGTTCGCCCACCTTGGCAAAGGCCTGGAGCTCGCCCGAGCAGATGCGGAGACCGTCCGGGCTCTCGAGCGTCGAGACATAGATGGGCGTGTGCGAGAACGAGATCCGTCCCAGCTTCTTCGGGAACCCGCCGATCTCCCGGCCGGCCGTCATGGCCATGTCGTTGTCGACATGCAGCCGCGCGGCATACGACACGGGCTTGCCGGCGAGGGCCTGATCGCTGCCCTTGTAGACGCACGCGATGGTCTGCGCCACCTCGTTGTAGGTGCCGACCGTGCTGAAGCCGTAGTGGGCGAAGACCATGACGGCTCCCGCCAGGCTGCCCGTGCTGTCGCCCGGCACCGGCGCCAGCTCCAGTTCGGCGGGCACCAGCTTCGCGGCCGCCGTGGCCGGCGTCACATAGGGGAACAGCAGGATCGAGACGTCTTCGTAGTACAGGGGAAACGGCTCGTAGAGCGGTGCGTCGACCGGTACCGAATAGCCGAACGCGGATTTCGTCAGCTGGCCCTGCATGCCCATTGGGGAGCTCCTCTGGCGATGAAGTATGGCATGGCGGAGGTCCAGTAAGGTCCCGCCTTCGCCAGGGCTTCGGCGGGCTCCGGTAAGGTCCCGCGGCCGCGGAGGTCCACGACGGTTCGCGGAAGCTGCCGTATCATGCTCTCCGCCCCTCCAATGCCGATAGCCGCAGACGACGCGCGTGTCGAAGTGATCGCCCAGCTGCTGGCGGAGCGCGTGCGGCTCGATGCGGAGCGATCCGGCACCGCCAGACGCGACGCGCACCCCAAGGCCCATGGGCTCGTCACCGCCTCCTTCACGGTAGCCGATGATGTCCCTCCCGATCTCCGTCACGGCATCTTCGCGCGGCCGGCGTGCCATGCGGCGGTGATCCGTTTCTCGAACGGGTCGCCCATCGTGCAATCCGACGGACGCCGCGACCAGCGGGGCATGGCCCTGAAACTGCGCGACGTCCCGGGGACGCCGCTCGTCGCCCCGCCCGACGACGAGCGACCGCAGGACTTCGTGCTCGCGAGCGCGCCGTGCTTCTTCATACGGACGGTGGACGACTATGTGGCCTTCGTTCGCGCCCAGGTCAAGCGGCCGGCCTGGAGAGTGCTGGGCTTTTTCGTCGGACCGAATCCCTTTCGCTGGCGCGTGTACGAGCTGCGCAAGCTGCTCGCCACGCTCGGCCGTACCGACGATCTGCTGGCGACGCGGTACTGGAGCCAGGTGCCGTACCGCCTCGGACCGCATGCGGTGAAGTACTCCGCCGTGCCGACCTCGCCGCCGCGGAGCTGGCCGCGCGCCGGCGGTCCGCGCTTCCTCGCGGACCGGCTCATCGAACGTCTTGCCGAAGGGCCAGCCAGGTTCGACTTCCTCGTGCAGGTGCAGACCAATCCGGAGACCATGCCAATCGAGGATGCGACCGTCGAGTGGGACGAGACGTCGGCACCGTTCCGGAAGGTCGCCACCATCGAACTGCCTCGCCAGGACTTCGATACACCCGAACGGTGGGCCGAGGCCGACCGCCTGGCCTTCTCACCGTGGCATGCGCGCGCGGAGCACGCGCCGATCGGCGCCATGAACGAGATTCGGCGCCGCGTCTACGAGCTCATCTCCTCTGAACGCCGCGCCTTCAACCGCACCCATGCCGGCGCCGGAGAGCCGCCGGCGGGTGCACCGCAGCGAGGAGCCTAGTCATGTCGAAGAGCGTTCGACGGGTTGTCGCAGGCGTGATCCTCGCCGTTGCCGCTGTCATTGCCGTTCTGGGCGTGATGTTCCTCACACGAGGCCGTGACGTCGAGCCGGTGACGTTTGTCAGTGCGACGGCCGCTCCGAATGCGACCGGCCTGTCGCCGACCGAGCAGCAGCAGTACTACCACCTGACCGAAGGGGGCGAGATCTACCCCGTGGCGGCCCTGCTGGCGCTCGAGACGCCGGACCCCGCCGATCCGTCGCGGCTCGTCCCGTTTCTGAGCACGACCGAACGGTTCGGCATGCTGCCCGACGCGCAGAGTCCGTGGAATCCCTACGGGCTGCCCGTCGGCGTGACGGTGGCGCAGAAGGGCGCGCTCCAGATGATGGGCCTCAACTGCACCGCGTGCCATGTTGGCGAGCTTCGCTACCAGGGCAAGCGCTTCCGCATCGACGGCGGGCCCAATCTGGGCTTCATCAACGCGTTCGTCAAGGGCATCGTGGACGAGACCCGGGCGACCTTCGATTCCGCCAACCCGGAACGCCTCGATCGTTTCGTCCGACGCCTTCGCGGGGCGCGCGCCCAGCTGGTGGCGCTGCCGCCGTTTCCGGCGGTCGAGCAGAGCTTCGGGTCGAGCGATCCGGGCGATCGCGATGATCCGTTCATCACCGGGGACGATCCGCTCGCGTTCGTCCGCGATCTGGCCGAGCGCCTGCTGAGGAGCGACGGCATCGTCGAGGCGAGGCTGCAGTCGATCCGCAACGCCGGCTTCCTCACCGGATCGCTCCTCATCTCGCCGACTGACGGCTTCGGCCGCGCGGACGCCTTCGGCGTGGGCAGGAACGCGCTCTTCGGCGGCGTCGAGGACCGGGCGATCGGCTTCCCGCGCGGGACCAACTCGGCCCCTTCCGATGCACCGGTGAGCTTCCCGCACATCTGGGGCATGCAGTTCACGTCGTGGCTGCAGTGGGGCGCCAACACCAACTCCGTCATGGAACGAAACGTCGGACAATCGCTTGGGGTCGGCGCGGCGTTCGATCCCGTGGACTTCTCGAGCACGGTACGTGTCGACCACCTGGCCGCCCTCGAGAACCTCTCCTACAAGATCGAGGCGCCGCGCTGGCCCGCCGATATCTTCGGCGCCGTCGACGAGGCGAAGGCCGCCGCCGGAAAGCGGCTGTTCGACTCGACGTGCGCGCTCTGCCATGAGACCTACCCGAAGACGGCGCAGGGTCTCAAGGAGTACCAACTCTTCCCGCTGAACGTCGTCGGCACCGATCCGGCCACGGCGGTCAATTTCGAGAGACTGGTCATGGCGCCCGCTGCCGGAAGCGGATTCGAGGCCCAGCCCTTTGGCGCCGCCGCCTTCACCATCGTCCGCAATGTCGTCAAGACCTACTACGAGCGGTTGAACGTGCCGCCGGATCTGCAGGCGAGGTGGGAGCACCGCGATCTCCGGCCCGAGCAGACGTTTCGGTCGACCATGCGCCAGGCGGCGGACTACCCGGACACGGAGGGGTTGAAGATCTACCGCTCGAAGACGCTCCGGGGAATCTGGGCCACGGCGCCGTATCTCCACAACGGCTCGGTGCCCACCATCTACGATCTGCTGTTGCCCGCATCCGAACGTCCGAAGACCTTCAGGCTGGGCAGCCGTGAGTACGATCCCGCGAAGCTCGGGTATCGTGAGGACGGCCCTGTCGCGGCGGGGCTGCAGGTCTTCACCGTGGACACGACACTCCCGGGCAACTGGAACACCGGACACGAGTGGTGGTTCTACCCGCGGCTCACCGACGCGGATCGCTACGCCATCATCGAGTTCCTCAAGACCTTCTGGCTGTCGAACGAGGCCGACTACCAGTTCACGCCGCCCGCGGCGCTGCCCCCGGACGTGCGTGCGCCGTACTCGATCGGGACGCCGGCGCTGCCGGGACGCCGATGAGCGGCCGCGGCGATCGCAACGCGGACGCCGCCGCTCCGCCGCTCGGCTGGGCTGACGTGCTCGAAGACGAGCTCCGTGCCCTGCACCCCGATGAGGCCGCGCCCGAGGCACGGCCCGGCGCGAGCGACGACGAGCGCCTGCGTGCCGCGTACGCCCATGCACATCGGCTGAAACCGAGCGCCTTGTGCCTCTCGGGAGGAGGCATCCGCAGCGCGACCTTTGCCCTCGGCGTGCTCCAGGGACTTGCCCACGCGCGCGTGCTGGGCGCGTTCGACTATCTGTCGACCGTCTCGGGAGGCGGCTACGCGGGCGGATGGGCAACGGCGTGGCTGAGCCGCGCGGGTCCGGATGGACGCCAGTCCGTGTTCGATGCGCTCGATCCGGCCGTGCCGGACGAGGACGACCGACGTGCGCCCATCGAGCACGTCCGGCGTACGTGCCGCTATCTCGCGCCGCGGGGTGGCATCGCCTCCGCCGACGTCTGGACCATCTTCGCGACAATGGCCAGGAACCTGCTGTTGAACTGGCTGGTCATCCTGCCCTTGCTGGCGGCGGCGCTGCTCCTTCCGCGGCTGTACTTTGCAGTCGCCTGGGCAGTCGAGCAGCCCTTCACCGGCCGCGACTGCCTGTCCTTCTCATACCAGGCGCCCTGGTTTCTCGCTGCCGGCCTCGGTCTCGCAGCCGTCGCCGCCGGGTATATCGCCCTCAATTTCACGGGGCGTGGTGGATCGTGGTCGCAGGGCCGGTTTCTCGTGTGGTGTCTCGCGCCCCTTGTCGGGGGATCGGTCGCGGCCACGTTGTTCTGGGCGTCGACGCCTTGTTCGATCGACCTGTGGTGGACGCTCGGCCTCGCTGCCGTGTTGCCGGCAGCCGGTTGGCTGCTTGTCGGGTTGGCGGCGAAGATCTTCGGCAGCGAACCGCCACAGACTCGGGGCGGCGAAGCGGTTCGCATGCCGATCACGCTGCGCACGGTTCTCGCCGCGGCTGCTGCCGGGCCCGTCCTGGGTGCCGGCGCGTACTGGTGTGCGGCCTACGAATTCGGATGGGATCGCGACCTGACGGAGCTCTATGCCGTGGTGGCCGTGCCGCTGCTGCTCGGGCTCACCCTTGTCGCCATCGCCGTGTTCGTCGGATTCGCGAGCCGCGACCTGGATGATGCGGCGCTCGAATGGTGGAGCCGCTGCGGGGCGTGGATTGGCATTGCCGCCGCAATCTGGCTGGCCGCAGCCGGCATCGTGTTCCATGTCGCGGAAGCGACGGCCCGCGGCTTCGAGGCGCTCGACGCGTGGCTCAATCTCGCGCGCCATACGTCGGGGGCGGTCATGACCGCGCTGCTCCCGCTTGCCTGCTCCGCGGCAGGGCTCCTCGCACGTCGGACGGTGGCGCCGGATCAGCCTGGGTCCAGATTCCGGTCACTGGCACAGCGGCTCCTCCTTCCCGTGATCATCGTGCTTCTGCTCGGCTCGCTCGCCTGGGCCAACCTCCGCGGCGTCGAGTGGCTGGAGTACCATCGCGTCGGCGGCGTGCTCTGCACGCCGGAGATGAGCGTCGCGAACGACCTGTGTCACCCTGCCGCCGCTGGCGCAGGCGAAGTGCTGATCCTGCTGGCGGTGTTCGTGTTCGTGGGGCTGGGCATGAGTGCGTTCGTGCCGGCCAACCGCTTTTCGCTGCACGGAATGTACAAGGCGCGCCTCGTCCGGACGTTCGTCGGCGCGTCGCGGCCGAACCGGCGCCCGAACGCGTTCACCGGGTTCGACGGCCGTGACGATCTTCGCGTGCACGACCTCGCCGCGGTCCGGCCCCTCCACGTGATCAACACCACGCTGAACGCGGTGTCGAGCACGGTCGGGGGCCGCCACGAACGGCAGGCCGAGCCGTTCACCTTCAGTCCGCTGCACGTCGGCAATCGAGACACCGGCTATCGACGGGCACACGAGTACGGCTCCGACGGAGGCGGGGAAGGCACGGGCATCTCGCTCGGTCTGGCGCTCGCCGTGTCCGGCGCCGCGGCCAGTCCGGAGATGGGGCGGTACTCGAGCAAGGCTCGCGCGTTCCTGCTGACGCTGGCCAACGCTCGCCTCGGCCTCTGGTTCGGCAATCCGCGTGACGAATCGGTCTGGCGGACGAGCGATCCGCCTCTCGGCCTCGCGCCGCTCGTTCGCGAACTGCTCGGCCTCACGACGGATCGCAACCCGTACGTCTACCTGTCCGACGGCGGCCACTACGAGAACCTGGGCCTGTGGGAGATGGTGGCGCGCCGATGCCGCTTCATCGTCGTCTCGGACGCTGGCTGCGATCCGGGGTACGAGTACGACGATCTCGCCAATGCCATGCGACGCATCCGGCTCGACCTGGGGATCCCCATTCAGTTCCCGCCGCTCGAGGCCTCCCGCTCCGGCCAAGGACATGGCAACCCGCATGGCGCACTCGGTGTCATCCGCTACGGCGTGGTCGATGGCCCGGATGCCCCGGACGGGGTGATCCTCTACCTCAAAGCGACGCTCTCGGGCGACGAGCCGGTGGACGTGTGGAACTTCGCCGCGACGCATCCAGCCTTTCCGCACGATCCGACGAGCGATCAGTTCTTTGACGAGGCACGCTTCGAGAGCTACCGCACGCTGGGCTTTCACACCGTGCTGGCGTTCACGAATGGCTTTGACGGCGCCGGCGGCGTCGAGGGCCTGTGCGACCATGTTCGACGGACATTGGTCGACGCCCAGCCGCACGTGCCGGCGGGACGCCGAGAATCCGTGGAAGACGAGGCGTTGGGATGAACGACGGACACACCTCCGCAGGAGACGCGATTCCACCCGCCGCAGTACTACTCGAAGTGCACGTCGCCGAGGTCGGACAGCTCTTCAATGCGATCGATCCGTCGCCGTTCAGGGAGAAGGATCTCGACCGCGAAGCCGAGGCCTTCATCGTGGACTGGGCTCGTGACTCGCCGCGTAAGTCGAGCTTCGCCCTCCTGGTCCATCTCGATCGCACGACCTCGCTCCCCGACGATGCGGGCGACGTCGGAAACGCCATTCGCGCGTACTTCGCGGACCGCGCGCAGGCATCGCGCCGGAAACTGAAGCGCCTGTTCTCGCTCGGCCGCATCAGCCTGGCCATCGGGCTGGCGGTGCTCGCCACCCTTCTGGCGGCGAGCGAGCTGCTGATGAGCAGGGTCGAGTCGGACTATGCGGGCATCCTGCGCGAGTCGCTCTTCATCGGCGGATGGGTCGCCATGTGGCGGCCGCTCGAGATCTTCCTCTACGACTGGTGGCCGATTCTCGCGGACGCGAGGCTGCACGATCGGCTGGGCGCCATGCCCGTGCGCGTGCAGCTCGCGGCGCCTCGCGCCGGGAGGGCAGCTGCTCCCGACGTGTGAGCGAGTTGGTGCGCGCCTGGACTCAGGCGGGCGTGTTCCAGCCGCCGACTTCCTCAGTCAGTGCATCCGCGGAGGGCGGGCCCCACGTCCCGGGCTCGTACTCGACAACGGACGGCGGGTGGCGCAGTACCGGATCCACGATCTCCCAGGCGGCCTCCACCACGTCCTGCCGGGCGAAGAGCGTGGCGTCGCCGGTCATCGCGTCGCCGATGAGCCGCTCGTAGTCGCCGAGCCGCGCGGGGCCTTTCTGCGGGTCCACGACCAGGAGCTCCACCGGGTCGCCCGTCATGCCTTCGCCCGCGCGCTTGGCCTGGGCACCAACGCCGATGGCGACGTGCGGGCTCAGCCGGAACCGGACGTGGTTGCCCCGTCCTGGCGCCGGCTCGTGGAAGACGACCTGCGGCGCCGGCCTCAGCTCCACCAGCACCTCGGTGGCGCTCGTGGCCAGGGACTTGCCGGCACGCACGTAGAACGGCACGCCGTCCCACCGCCACGAGTCCACGAACAGCCGCAGCGCGGCGTACGTGCCGACTTGCGAATCGGGCGCCACGCCGTCTTCGTCACGGTAGCCGCGGTACTGCCCCAGCAGGAGGTCGCCGGGCCCGATCGGACGCACCGTACGCAGCACCTTGGCCTGCTCGTCGCGAATCGCTTCCGCGTAGGTCGACGACGGCGCCTCCATGGCGAGATAGCTCACGACCTGCAGCAGGTGGTTCTGGATGACGTCGCGGACGATCCCGGTCTCCTCGTAGAACTTGCCGCGCCCGTTGACGCCGAACTGCTCCGCCATGGTGATCTGGACGTTCTCCACATAGTGCCGATTCCAGATCGGCTCCAGGAATGCGTTGGCGAAGCGGAAGTACAGGATGTTCTGCACCGCTTCCTTCCCCAGGTAGTGGTCGATGCGAAAGATGCTGTCCTCGGGGAACGACTCGTGGAGGATGCGGTTCAGCTCGCGCGCCGATTCGAGGTCGCGGCCGAACGGCTTCTCGACGATGACCCGTGCCCCGCGGTGGGTGCAGCCGGTCTGGGAAAGCTGCCGGATCACCACCGGGAACATGCTCGGCGGAATCGCGAGGTAGTGCAGGGGGCGCGCGGCGTCCTCCAGCGCCACGCGGAGCCGCCGGAACGTCTCGCCGTCATGGTAGTCCCCGTCCACGTAGCGGATCCGATCGGCGAGGATCGCGAACGCGTCGGGGTCCACGCCGCCACCGTGCTCGGTGACGCTCGCGAGAGCGCGTTCGACGAACTGGTCTCGCGTCCAGCCGGACCTCGCGACGCCGACGACGGGCACGTCGAGCCTGCCGCGTGCAGCCAGGGACTGGAGGGCGGGGAAGATCTTCTTGTAGGCGAGATCGCCGCTGGCGCCGAAGAACACCAGCGCGTCGGACCGCGACCGTTCGTCGCTCGTCATGAGTGCGGCTTCTCCACGTGCCCGCCGAAGCCGAAGCGCATCGCCGAGAGCACCTTGTTCTGGAAGAGGTCGAGGTCGCGCGACGCGAAGCGCTCGAAGAGCGCCGCGGCGAGCACGTGCGCCGGCACGCCCTCGTCGTTGGCGGCCTGGATCGTCCAGCGGCCCTCGCCCGAATCGGAGACCCGGCCGCCGAACCTGTCGAGCGACGGGTCGGCGGCGAGCGCCTCCGCGGTGAGATCCAGCAGCCATGACGTGATCACGCTGCCGCGCCGCCACACCTCCGCAATGTCCGCCAGGTTCAAGTCGTACTGGTAGTGCTCCGGATTCCTCAGAGGTGTGGTCTCGGCATCCTTTGCGTGCTCGCGCGAGCCGATGTTGGCCCGCGCGAGGATGTTGAACCCCTCCGCATAGGCCGCCATCAATCCATACTCGATCCCGTTGTGCACCATCTTCACGAAGTGTCCTGCCCCAGCGGGGCCGCAGTGCAGGTAGCCGAGCGCCGCCGTGCTGTCGGCCGCGGTGGGCCGCGGCATCGGCGGGATGTCGCCCGTGCCGGGCGCGAGCGCACGGAAGATGGGGTCCAGCCGGCTGACGACCTGTGCCTCGCCGCCAATCATCAGGCAGTACCCGCGCTCGAGACCCCACACGCCGCCGCTCGTACCCATGTCGAGGTAGTGGATGCCGGACGCGGCCAGGCGCCGCGCGCGGGCGATGTCATCGTGGTAGTGCGAATTGCCGCCATCGATCACGACATCGTCTGCGTCGAGGAGCGGGACCAGGCGATCGAGGATCTGGCCCACGATGGCCGCGGGCAGCATGAGGCAGATCGTTCGCGGCCGTTCGAGGCGGGCGGCGAACTCGTCGAGCGAAGCGGCGCCGATCGCGCCGTCGGCGACGAGCGCGTCCACGGCCGCCGGCGAGACGTCCTGCACGACGCAGTCGTGCCCGCCGCGCATGAGGCGCCGCACCATGTTGGCGCCCATGCGGCCCAGACCCACCATTCCCAGCTGCATGTCATAACCTTGGTCCACATCGCGTGAAAGGTCAAAGCGAACTGGAGGCGGGAGGGATGCCGACGGCCATCATCGTGGACTCGACAGACGACCTGGCAGAGGAGGTCGCCCGCCGATTCGAGGCGCTGGCGAGAGCAGCGATCGAGGCGTCCGGGCGCGTGGCTGTCGCGCTGACCGGCGGGTCGGTCGCCCGGCTGTGCTTTCCACAACTGGCCGAAGTGGGCGTCGACTGGTCCCTGGTCGAGGTGTTCTACGGCGACGAACGCGCCGTGCCGCCGACCGATGCCGAGTCCAACCATGGATTGGCCGCCTCGCTCTGGCTGAGCCGCGTTCCGCTGCGCGAGGGCGCGGTTCACCGTATGCGCGGTGACGCGGCGGACCTCCAGGCGGCTGCTGACGACTACCAGGCGGAGCTCATCAGGGTGCTCGGCGACCCACCTCGGCTTGACATCGCGATTCTGGGCGTCGGTCCGGACGGGCACGTGTGCTCGCTCTTCCCGGGCACTTCGCTCTTCGAGGAGAGCGAGCGGTGGGTAGCGGCCGTGGAAGACGCCCCTAAGCCGCCGCCGCGGCGGCTGACGCTCACCATGGCGACGCTCCTGTCGGCACGCGCGATTCTTGTGGTGGCCGCCGGCGAGGCCAAGGCCGAGGCTGTTGCCGCAGCGCTGGCGGATGACGATTCCGATCTGCCGGTCGCAATCCTGGCGCGCGAAGCCGACGAAGTAACGTTCCTGCTCGATCGCGAAGCGGCAGCGCGGCTGTGAAAGGGAAGGGGGACCTGTCCCCTCCTGTTCCTGTAGGGCGGAACTTCAGTTCCGCCGCACGTTCAAAGTCCACACGCACGGATGTTCGGATTACGGGCCACCAGATCGCGGTCCGATCGTAGAATTCCGTGCGGAGCGTGACATGATCATCAGCGGGCGGACGACGGGGCGGCAGCGGCGTGGCATCGGCTTCGCCGTTGCCGCGGCTCTCTCGATCTCGATGGCAGGAATCGGCGCGCAACAGGGGGCCGGACCGCCCGAGGGATGGAGCGCCACGGCCTCGTACTACCGCGAGCAGGTGGGGCGGGCCGGCATCGTCGGCAGCAGCCTCGTGATGGTGCGCAACGGACACGTGGTCGCCGACGAACAGGTCGGGTATCAGGATCTGGCAAACCAGCGCCCCGTCGATCGCGACACGATCTTCCACTGGGCCTCGATCACCAAGACCTTCACCGCGATCGCCATCATGCAGCTGCGCGATCGGGGACTTCTGTCGCTCGACGATCCGGTCGAGAAGTACGTGCCCGAGATCCGGCGCGTGCACAACCCGCACGGGCCGACGTCGGCCATCACCCTGCGCACGCTGATGAGCCACAGCGCGGGCTTTCGGGCCGGGACGTGGCCGTGGGGCGGCGACAAGCCGTGGCACCCCTTCGAGCCGACGGAATGGAGCCAGCTCGCGGCGATGCTGCCGTACACGGAGATTCTCTTCCCGCCGGGATCGCGGTATCGCTATTCGAATCCCGGCATCCTGTTCCTCGGCCGGATCATCGAGGAGCTGAGCGGCGACGACTACGAGGTCTACGTCACCAAGAACATCCTCATGCCGCTCGGGATGCATCGCACGTTCTACGATCGCGCGCCGTATCACCTCGTGGGTCATCGCTCGCACAGCTACGTCGTCGACGAGAAGGGCCGTCGAGAGGCGCCCTTCGACTTCGACGCCGGCATCACCACGGCCAACGGCGGGCTGAACGCGCCGCCTGGCGACATGGCGCGCTATCTGGCGTTCCTCATCGGCGATCCGTCGCGGGCGGAGTACGACGGCGTGCTGAAGCGCGCATCCCTCGAGGAGATGTGGCAGCCCGTCCTGCAGGCCGAGGATGGCGAGGGCGGAAGCGGAGACGATGTGCGCATCGGGCTGTCGTTCTTCGTCGAACGCCATCACGGCGTGGAGCTCGTCGGGCACAGCGGCAACCAGAACGGGTTCCTGTCGCATCTCTACCTGCACCGCCCGTCGCGCACGGCCTACATCGTCGGGTTCAACACCGACGTGTCGTCGAACCTTCCGACGCCGTCGACGCGGGACGTCGACGACGCCGTCCGTGATCGCATCGTCCGAGACGTGTTTGCCCGCTCGTCGTCGCAGTAGCGGCGGCGTGCCGGGAGCATCCGCTCCCTTCCAGTCCGGGCGAACGCGAGCGGACTGGCGCGGCAAGCGTGAGTCCCTATGATCAAGCCTCCGGAACTGGAGTCCGATGGGCCCTGGGGTCGATGGCAGTGTCGCCGTTCGGACGTCTGGGGCGTACTTTCCGCTGCCGCCGACGGTGGCACGGCGAGGCTGGTCCAGGTCCTCGCCCGGGATCCAAACCTGTACCGTGCCGAGTACTGGTACACGCCTCCTCTCTACTTCGCCGTTCGCGGGGGCCACCTCGAAGCCGTCCGGATCCTCCTCGAACGAGGTGCGGACGCGGGACATGTCGGACTGGAAGGGGAGGATCGGGTCACGACGGCGCTCGACCGCGGTCACGTTGAGGTCGCGCACACCATCGAAGCCGCACGCGAGCGCGGCGCCGGACCAGAGAGGCCCGATCATCACGAAGCGATTCTCGGCGCGGCGCTTCACGCGGCGGCACTCGACGACGATCCGCCGTGGGCGACGCCGCTTGCGTGGGCGACGCGACGCGGCCATGCGGCCATCGTCGCCGCCCTCGAACACGCCTGAACAGCCGGCGTAGCCTGCGATATCCTCCACGCATGTCGCATCGATCCCATCAGACGCCGGCGGAGGGGTGCGTCTCGCTCGGCGCCACGGGCCAGCGTCTCGAATCCTACGCCGGCCGCGAGACCACGCTCGGCTCGCTGGCCATCACGCGCGCGCTGCCGGTCAGGGATCGGCGGCTCGTGGGACCGTGGTGCTTCCTGGATCGCTTCGGCCCGTTGAGCTTCACCGAAGGCAAGCCCATGGATGTCGCGCCGCACCCGCACATGGGCCTCCAGACGGTGACGTGGCTCCTCGCCGGAGAGGTGATGCACGACGACAGCCTGGGCAACGAGTCCGTGCTGCGGCCGCGCGGCGTGAACGTCATGACATCGGGCGATGCCATCGCGCACGCCGAACAGACGCCGCACGATCACACGGGACGGCTGAACGGCGTCCAGCTGTGGGTTGCGCTTCCCGACGCCGAGCGCCGGCGGGCTGCCGGGTTCGCTCACGTGGCGGAGGTGCCCGTCATCGAGCGGCCCGGCGGCATCGCGCAGGTCTTCGCCGGGCGTCTACTGGACGCGGTGTCGCCGGCACCGCACTATTCGCCCGCCCTCGGGGTCGATCTCCAACTGCATGCCGGACACACCCTCGAGATTCCACTCGATCGGGACTTCGAGCATGCCGTGCTCGTCCTCGAAGGCGACGCCGCGATCGACGGCGAGTCGCTGGCCGATAGGCAGCTCTACTACCTGGGCACGGCACGGTCCGACGTGACGTTCTCGAGTCGATCCGGCGCCCGTGTGCTCCTCATCGGCGGTCCGCCGTTCCCCGAGACGATCCTCATGTGGTGGAACTTCGTCGGCCGGACCCAGGAGGAGATTGCGCAGGCGCGAGAGGATTGGGAAGCGGGCCGCCGATTCGGCCCCGTCCGCGCTTATGACGGCCCGCGGCTGAGCGCGCCGAGCCTCGTGCGATTCGCCCGGCCCAATCCCTTGAGTTGATCGTCGCGCGAAGGCCTGGCCCACCACCCCTGCCGTGCAAATCGCCGCGGCGCCGTCAGACCCTTCCTGTAGAATCGGGCAGCCCATCGCCAGGTCGCCTGGCAGTCGCCAGCCGCCTCTCACGGGACGGCCCCCTTGCGAGGAGCGTTGATGCGCCCGACTTCCGACGATCCCGAACCTTACGTCTCGACCGGCCGGCTCCCGATCGCCGAGCGGGTGACGGCGCTCGTCCGCACCGCGTACGAGCGGTTCAAGGACGACGCCGACGGGTCCAACTCGGAGGTCTACCCCGCGCTCGCCCGCGTGCCGCGGAATCTGTTCGGCATCTCGGTCGTCTCGACGAAGGGCGCGGTGGTCGGGATTGGCGACGCGGACCATCCGTTCTCGATCATGAGCGTCTCCAAGCCGTTCGTCTTCGCGCTCGTCTGCCAGGAAATCGGCCCTGACGCCGCGCGCGAGAGGCTCGGCGTCAACGCGACGGGTCTGCCGTTCAACTCGCTGGCCGCCGTGGAGCATGGCCCGGGTGGCCGGACCAACCCGATGGTCAATGCGGGTGCGATTGCCACGACGAGCCTGGTGCCCGGGGCCACGGCTGAGGCGAAGTGGACGTTCATCCACGAGGGGCTCTCGCGGTTTGCGGGCCGGACGCTGCCCATGAACGACGAGGTCTACGCCTCGGCCTCGGACACCAACCACCGCAACCAGAGCATCGCGCGGCTGCTTCAGAGCTACGGCCGCATCTACATGGACCCGGTCGAAGCCACGGACCTCTACACGCGCCAGTGCTCGCTCAACGTCTCCGCGACGGACCTGGCCGTGATGGGGGCCACCCTTGCCGATGGCGGTGTCAACCCGATCACGAAGGCGCGGGTGGTGGATCCGCTGATCTGCCATTTCGCGCTCGCGGTGATGGCGACGGCAGGCCTGTACGAGACGTCTGGCGACTGGCTCTACGAGATCGGCCTGCCCGGCAAGAGCGGCATCGGTGGAGGTATCGTGACCGTGTCGCCCGGGAAGGGCGCCATCGGCACCTTCGCGCCCCCGCTCGACAGCGCGGGCAACAGCGTCAAGGGCCAGCGCGTCGCCGCGTTCCTGTCGCGACAGCTGGGCCTCGACCTCTTCCTTTCCGCGCCGGCGTCCTGAGCGGCACCGGGCGGCACACGATGTTCGGCCGGGGATCGGCTGGACCGAACGGCAAGGAGCGCATCATGGCGACGGAGAAGGGTTCATCGGCAGGCGCTGGCGCCCGCCTCGAGAGCGACCAGTTCGATCGCGAGGTCGAAGAGCGCCTCGTCCGCTACGCGAAAGTCGACACGCAGAGCGACGAGACCTCGTCGACCTCCCCGAGTACGAAGCGTCAGTTCGACCTGCTCAACATGCTCGTCGACGAGCTGACCGGGATCGGGGCCTCGGACGTGCGGCTCACCGACTACGGCGCGGTCCTGGCGACGATTCCCGCCACGGCAGGGACCGACGCACCCACCATCGCCTTTCTGGCGCATGTGGACACGGCCCCGCAGTTCAACGCCACAGGCGTCAAGCCCATCGTCCATCGCCAGTACGCCGGCGGCGATCTCGTCCTGCCCGAGGGTGATGTCGTGCTGTCGCCGACGGCCTTCCCCTACCTCTCGGCCAAGGTCGGCGAGGACCTCGTCACCGCCAGCGGGACGACGCTCCTCGGCGCGGACGACAAGGCCGGCGTGGCCATCGTGATGGCCGCGACCCGGTACCTGCTTCAGAATCCCGATCGGCCCCACGGACGCATCCGCATCGCGTTCACGCCGGACGAAGAGATCGGCCGCGGCGTCCACCCGAACCTCCCGAACGATCTGGACGCCGAGGTGGCCTATACGCTGGACGGCGCCGAGCGCGGCGAGATCGTGTACGAGACCTTCTCGGCCGACAAGGCCGACGTCCGGATCGAGGGTGTCGCCATTCACACGGGGCAGGCCAAGGGCAAGCTCGTGAACGCGCTGCACCTCGCGGCCAAGATCATCGACACGCTGCCGCACGTCACCTTGACGCCCGAGACGACGGACGGCCGCGAAGGCTTCATTCACCTCTATCAGATGGCCGGCAGCGCCGCGTCGGTCCACATGCAGTTCATCCTGCGTGACTTCGAGAGGGACGGACTCCGCGATCGCGGCACGCTCATCCAGCAGGTCACCTCGGCGATTCAGGCCACCGAGCCGCGCGCGCAGGTGAGGTGCACGATCAGCGAGCAGTACCGGAACATGCGCTACTGGCTCGAGAACGACATGCGGCCGGTCGAGCTGGCGCGCGAGGCCTGCCGGCAGACGGGCGTCGAACCGTTCTCGGTGCCGATTCGCGGCGGGACCGATGGCTCGCGGCTGACGGAGAGAGGCGTGCCCACGCCAAATCTCTTCACCGGCATGCAGAACATCCACGGGCCGCACGAGTTCGTGAGCGTACAGGACATGAGCCGCGCCACGGTGATGTGCATCCACCTGGCCGGGCTCTGGAGCCGGGTGGCGGCGGCGCCATCGAAGCGGGCAGACGCGCCGGCCGGCACGGCCGATGGACGCGACACCGTGGACTGGACGGGCTGATGGCACTCCCCATCGTCGACACGGCGCTCGGGACCCCGATGCCGATCGCGGATCGGGCGGGACGGCTGCTCGCACGGTTCGGCGGCCTCGATGACGGCCGGGGCATCGAGTCCCTGCTCGTCACCGACCTGCTCAATATCCGGTACTTGACCGGATTCACCGGCGGCGCGGGCTTTCTCGTCGTCGGCACGGAGGGAATGACCTTCGTCACCGACGGCCGCTACGGCGAGCGGGCACATGCCGACCTCGCGCGAGCCGGCGTGGACGCACGCATCGAGGTGGCGGCGCGCGACGCGCAGCGCGCCGCGATCGTCGGTGCTGTCGGACGCGCCCGGCGGATTGGCCTCGAGGCCGATTCCGTCACGTGGTCGAGCCAGCGGCAGTATGCCGGCGACTGGTTCAAGGGCCGGGATGTCGTGCCGACCTCCGGCGTGGTCGAAGATCTCCGCACGGTAAAAGACGCCGGCGAGCTGGCGCGGATTCGTGCAGCTGCGGCGATGGCTGACGAGGCGCTCGCGGCGACCAGGGTGGCACTCGCCGGGAAGCCGACCGAGCAGGACTTCCGCCAGCTGCTCGACGACACGATGCGGGGCCTCGGATCGGAGGAGCCAGCCTTCCCGACGATCGTGGCCAGCGGGCCGAACGGGGCGCTTCCGCATCACCGGCCGTCGAGCCGCGTCATTACGGAGGGCGACCTCGTGCTCATCGATTTCGGCGGCACCGTCGACGGCTACCGTTCGGACTTGAGCCGCACGTTCATGGTGGGCGAGGTGTCGAGCGACGAGCGTGCCATCTACGACCTCGTGGCCGAGGCGCAGGCTGCCGGCGTCGCGGCGGTCCGGGCGGGCGTCGCGGCCTCGGCGGTCGACCTGGCCTGCCGGTCGCGAATCACGGCTGCCGGGCGCGGCGATCAGTTCACGCATTCGACGGGCCACGGCGTCGGGCTCTTCATCCACGAGCGGCCGGTGCTGGTCGGATCGTCGCCCGCCGTGCTCGGCGCGGGACTGGTGGTCACGGTCGAGCCCGGCGTCTATGTGTCAGGGGTCGGCGGCGTACGCATCGAAGATCTGCTCCTCGTCACCGATGCGGGGGCCGAGTCGCTCTCCGCGGCGCCACGGACGCCTGCGCTCTGACGGTGGGGCAGGAGTACGGACACGGACACGGGATCGGTGAGGGAGCCGGTCCGCAGGCGGTGTGACAATCGAGCACGTGCTCACGGGGGACATATGGCGAACGATGAGGTTCCTGGAAAGGGCGGCGGCGGCTTCACCCAGCGGTTCCTGGACGGAGTGGAGCGGTTGGGCAACAAGGTGCCCAGCCCCGTGCTGATGTTCCTGTATCTGATTCTCGTCGTGATGGTGCTGTCTCACGTGCTCTACATGATGGGCGTCAGCGTCACCGAGCAGATCGCCGAGCCCGTGCCGGTCTCCGCCGTGCCTGACTACTACGAGGACACCTCGGAGGCCAGCATCACCGTGTCGCCTGAGGCGCCGGAGTTCGTGATCGTCGAGCGGACGATCGCCGTGCAGAGCCTGCTGACGAGCGACGGCATCCGGTTCGTCTTCACGAGGTTCGTCGCCAACTTCCAGGGCTTCGGCGCCATGGCGGTGACGATCGTCGCGCTGCTCGGCGCGGGCATCGCCGAGCACGCGGGCCTGATGGCCGCGCTCATCCGAAAGCTGGTGCAGATCGCGCCGCGGCGCTGGTTCACCTTCATCCTCGTCTTCGTCGGCGTCCTGGCGAGCATTGCCGCCGATGCCGGCTACCTGATCCTCGTTCCTCTGGGCGCGGCGGCGTTCCTGAGCCTGGGCCGGCATCCGCTGGCCGGCATGGCCGCGGCCTTCGGCGGCGTCGGCGCGATCTTCATGGTGAACATCATCATCACCCCGACCGACAGCATGCTGAACGAGATCACCAACGAGGCGATCGGGCTCGTCGGCGGAACCCCCCTGCGGCTGACGGCCAACTACTACTTCATGGTGGCCTCGTCGGTCATCATGGCCATCGTCGCGACCGTCGTCACCGAACGCATCATCGAGCCCCGCCTCGGGCCCTATCATGGCGAGGCGGTCCCCGAAGGCGACGACAGCGGGGCCCTCTCGGCCGAGGAATCACGCGGGCTGAAGTGGGCGCTCTACGGCGCGTTGACCGTGCTCGTCGCCGTCGTCGCCATCACGGTGCCGCCGGGTGCGCCCCTGGCGTCCGTCGACGGCGGCGGCTCGCCGCTCCTCGACAGCCTGCTGTTCATCATCTTCCTGTTCTTCCTCGTGTCCGGCGTCTGCTACGGCTTCGGCGCGGGCACCTACACGAAGAAGGACGATGTCGTGTCGGCGGGCGCCAGGACGCTCGGCACGCTGGGCGGCCTCATCTTCATGTTCCTGATGATCGCGCAGTTCATCGCGTTCTTCAATTACTCGAACATGCCGCGCGTCGCCGCCATTGCCATGGCCGACGGGCTCGAGCAGGCCAACATCGGCGCCCTGCCGCTGCTCGTGGGCATGACGGTGGTGATCATCCTGCTCGACATCATCCTGCCGGGCGCGCTGCCGAAGTGGGCCATCTTCGCCCCGGTCTTCATCCCGCTCTTCGTCAGGCTGGGCGTGGCGCCGCAGACTGTCTTCGCCGCCTACCGCATCGGCGATTCGCCCGTGAACGTGATCACGCCGCTCATGGTGTACCTGCCGTTCATCGTCACCATCGCGCAGCGATATCAGAAGGACGCCGGCATCGGCACGGTCGTGGCGCTGATGCTGCCCTACACGCTCATCCTGGCGGTGACCTGGATCATCCTGTTCATCGCGTGGTTCATGCTGGGCATCCCGCTCGGGCCGGGATATCCGGTCTCGGTCCAGTAGCGTGGCGCCATCGCCGTGCTGCGCGGGAGGAGGTGCCGGCTGCGGGACGACCGCAGCCGGCCCGCGGGTCGCGATGGTGATCGGAGCAGGGGCGGGCGCCGGACATGAGTGACATCACCATCACCTTCGTCGTGCTGGCGATCGTCGTCATCGTCTTCATCTGGGACCGGATTCCGGTGGCGCTCGTCGCGCTCGGGACCGCGATCGTCCTGTGGGCGACCGGCGTGCTGACGCTCGGCCAGGCCATGGCCGGGTTCGGGGACCCGACGGTGGTCTTCATCGCCGCCCTCTTCGTGGTCGCCGAGGCACTCGACGTCGGGGGCGTGACGGCCTGGGCCGGACAGATGCTGCTCAGGAGCGCGGGCGAGAGCCGGACACGGGTGCTCGTGTTCATGATGGGCCTCGTCGCCCTCGTCACCGCCCTCATCACGGTCAACGCCTCGGTAGCGGCGATGATGCCCGTGGTCGTGGTGATGGCCATCAGGCTGCGCTGGCCTCCTTCGCAGCTGCTCGTGCCGCTCGCCTTCGCGGCGCACGCGGGATCGCTCCTCGCGCTCACGGGGACGCCAGTCAACGTCATCCTGGCCGATGCCGCGCTCGACGCGGGGCTCGAGCCGCTCGGCTTCTTCGAGTTCACGCTCCTGGGCGTGCCGCTGACCATCGGCACGATCGTCATCATCGTGCTCTTCGGCCAGCGCCTGCTGCCGAACAGGACGCCGAAGTCGATCTCGCGCGACTTCAGCAATCACGCCGATACGCTGACGGCGCAGTACGGCATCAAGCACGCGTCGGGCACTCTCTTCACGCGCTCGTCAGGCGTGGCGGAAGTCGTCATTCCGCCCCGCTCGGGACTGGTCGGGGAAGTCGCGTTTCCCGGGATGGTCACCGAGAGCGGCGATCTCGTGATGATGGCCATCCAGAGGAAGGGCCAGGAATTGAGCGGCGAGACGACGCTGGGTGTCGGAGACACGGTGCTGCTGCAGGGGACCTGGGTCGCCCTCGACAAGCACCTCACGGATCCTGATGTCCTCGTCGTCGATCACCCCGGCGTCTTCCGCCGGCAGGCGGTTCCGCTCGGCCCGGGTGCAGGCCGTGCGATCGGCGCCCTCGCGGGCATGATCGTGCTGCTCGTCACCGGGCTCGTGCCCGGGGCGATTGCCGCGCTCCTCGCCGCCTGCGCGGTCGTGCTCATGCGCGTCCTCACGATGGAGCAGGCCTATCGAGGCATCGCCTGGAACACGATCGTCCTGGTCGCCGGCATGATGGCGCTCTCGGCCGCGATGATCGAGACCGGCGCGGCGCAGCTGTTCGCGGACACGCTCCTCGAGATCATCGGCGACCGGGGCCCCTATGCCCTTCTCTTCGGGCTCGCGGTGCTGACGGCGGCGCTCGGACAGCTCATCAGCAACATGGCGACGGCCCTGATCGTCATCCCGATCGGCCTCTCCGCCGCGGCGTCGACGGGCATCTCGCCGAGACCCATCCTGATGTCGATCGCCGTGATCTCGGCGGCCGCGCTCCTCACGCCCGTTGCCACGCCCGCCAACCTGATGGTCATGGGGCCGGGCGGGTATCGCTTCACCGATTACTGGAAGCTGGGGATCGTCCTGCTCGCGCTCTATTTCGTCGTGGGCATCCTGCTGGTCCCGGTGTTCTGGCCGTTCTGAGCGTGCCGGTTCCCGACCTTCTCACGTCTGACCTGTCACTTCTCGCTTCAGGTTGCTGGCTTGTTCAGCAACCTGCTGGTCAGAAGCCTGGCTGCAGGGCGAAGAGGAACTGCCACTTGTCCCGCGGCCGGTCGAAGGCGTGCACTGCGCTCAATTCGATGACGGCGAAGCCGAAGGCGTTCAGCCTGAGGCCGGTACCGGCGCTCCGCGCCCATGGACGGTCGCTGAAGCCCGACGGCGGGCCGTCCCCGGAGCCCGTCCACGCGACGCCGGCGTCGAAGAACGCGATGAGGTCCACGGGCAGGCGGCCGTAGTCGACACGTCCCTTGAACATCCCGACGAGCGGCGCGCGGATCTCGAGGTTCGTCACGAGCACGCGGCTGCCCTCGAGATCGTCGAGCTGGATGCACTCGCCGGGCGCGCAGTCGGCGGCGTGGAAGCTGTACACGTCGTACCCGCGGATGAACGTGGGGAAGCCCAGGAAGAACGGGGAGATGCGGGGTGAGTCCGCGTCGCCGCCGTAGCGGCCCAGGTGCATGGCGCGGCCCGCCAGCGTGAAGGGCTGGACCGGCATCACGTAATGCCTGGCGTCCAGCGCCACCGACGTGTAGTCGATGTCACCCAGCGTGGGCGAGACCTCGAACCGCGAGCGGTGGCCCAGGAGCGGTCCCGTCGCGCCGAAGGACGCCGTGTCGGTCACCCACGCCGTCATGGCCTGCCAGAGCTGCAGCGGATCGGAGAGCGGAAAGTTCTGCTCGTCCTGCTCGATGAGCCCGCCACCCTGGTTGAAGACACTCGTGCGGATGCGCCGGTTGAACGTGAAGTGCGACATGCCCCCGCCGAGCTCGAACCGTTGCGTGCGGCTCACGGGGAACTCGAGCACGCCCTGGACCTGATGTCCGAGTTGCCGATCCCTCACCTCCTGCTCGACGAGGACCTGCTGTCCGTCGATCTCGATCACGCCTCTCCGCACGCCGCCGCTCACGGCGGGCACCCGCTGAACGAACGCGCCCCAGTTCCATCGCCGGCTCCGGTTCATGTACCCGACGCGGCCGGCCGTGTCCCGAAACTCGTTGTTGGTCTGCACCAGCGCCTCGACGACGTGGTTGCCGAGCATGTCGCTGAAGACGAACCCGATGCCTCCGCTCAGGAACGGACCCGTCCCGCCCGTGGACACATTGAACTCCTGGCCGACGAAGTCGAGGCTGAGCCGCGGGCGGAAGGGCACGGACTCCGGCAGCGGATCGGTCGGCAGTCCCTCGGTCGCGTTGGCGAGCATGCGGTCCACCGACGTCGGTTCCACGTTGGCCGGCGCGAGGCGTGCGGCCGTCATCGTTGTGTCGGCGGGCGGCGGCTCGCCTTCGGTCAGTCTGGCACCCTCGATCTGGCGAATCTCGTAGCTGCCGCGATGCAGTGCAAACGCCAGCCGCGGGGCCGTCCGTGCGACGCTCAGCGCGGGACTCGACGACGTGATGCCCGTGACGCCTGTCGTCGAGCGGGTGAGCCTCGTCCCCGCGCCCGTTGCCGGGTCGAGGCGGTACACGTCCGGCACGCCGTCCGGGTTGGCCACGAAGTGCAGGCCGTGGGCTGTCCACCGCGGTGATCCGTGCCGCGCACCGGCAAAGCCGGGGAGCCGTGACACCTCGCGCGTGGCCAGGTCGATCGTCGCCAGGTCGTGTGCGCCGAACTGTGCGGTGTCCATCGCCGCGCCAAAGCGATCCGTCACGAAGACGAGGCGCCGCCCGTCCGGGGACCAATCGGGCTGCCGCTCGGCGAAGGCATCCTCGGTGAGCCGTCGAAGCTCGCCGCTCTCGGTCGACACCAGGTAGAGGTCACTCAGGCCACTGGTGAGGCCGGAGAACGCGATCTGGCTGCCGTCAGGCGACCAGGAGGGCTGGATGGCCTCGTCGAGGCCTGGCAGCGGGATGTCGCGCTCGCGGCGTCCGGTGTTGGCGTTCACAATCGCGATCACCGGCCGGCCTCGCCGCATTGCCGCGATCGCGACGCGCTCGCCACTCGGGTCCCACGTACCGGCCGAGTGGATGAACTGAAGGCTGTCGAGGTGCGCATCGCCGGCGGTCCGGATGAGCGTGCGCTGGACCACCCCGGTCGCCGCGTCCGCAACCACGAGGTCGATCGACAGCCGGTTCCTCGATGTCAGCAGCGCGATCCGGGATCCATCCGGGCTGAGCACGGGGCCGACGTTCATCTCGAAGCGATCGCGGGGTTCGATGATGATGTCGCCCGGCGCGGGCGCGTGACCCTTGACGGGCGGCAGCATGGTGGCGCGGATCGAGTCGTGCCATTGTCTGGCGAGCGTCTGGCGATCGACGCCGAGCGTCAGCTCGATGGCCGTAATCGGGTCGGCCACGGTGTCGGGCGGAGCGGTCCCGCGCGCCTGGAAGCCCTCAATCGGGCGCGTGGCCGGCGCGCCGAGACGGCGCATGATGGCCGGGATGGCGCCATCGCCGTACTGCTGGCCGATGTAGGCGAAGAGGGCCTGGCCGTAGCGGTACGGGAAGAACCGCGGGTTGTTCAGCTCCTCGATCGACGGCAGTCGATCGGCCAGCGCGGCATCGCGCATCCAGACCGCGGTGTGCGAATCGACGCTGCCAAGCGAGAGGTACTCCGCCATGCCTTCCATGAACCAGAGCGGCCATGCGCGGGCGCCGATCATGTCGAACTGGTAGGCGTGAACGAGCTCGTGGCCCAGCACGTGATCGGTCTCGCCGAGGTCGCCCACGAACGGCATCACGATGCGGCGGCGCAGCGACTCGGTCAGCCCGCCGACCCCCTCGCTGATGGCCACATCGACGACATTGGTCTGCTGGAAGTGTCCCGGGGCCGCGTACAGAATGACGGGCTGCATCCCCTGCAGGTCGTGTGCGAGCACGGCGGTCAGTCGCGTGTGCCAGCGTTCGGCCATCCGGGCGGCGATCCGGACGGCGTCGGTCGCCTCCGTGTAGTAGTGAATCTCGAAATGCTCGGTGGTCAGGACGCGGAATTCGAACGTGCGATGCCTCACCTGGTTGCGGCCGAACTGCTGCGCCTCCGCGACGCCGGAGACATGAAGGCTGGCGGCGACGAGCGCCAGAGCGGCGACGGCGCGAGACAACGGGGTTCTCGACGGCTGCATATTCTCGCGATTGTAGTGGATGAGGAGCGGCGGCGAACCCACCGGGTGTCTCGCGCCGTGGACCCGCCGCACCGACGCCGGGCTCCATGATCGACGGGCCGCCAGCTCGGCTGTCCGTTCGTTCCCGCGTACGACTGGACTTGCATGGCGTCGTGCACGAACATGGGCCGTGCGCCGTGCGGCGGCTGAGCCGGGTCCCTCACGCGCCCGACGTGCACGAGGACACCGCAGTGCCTCACCCCAGCCGAGGACACATGGAACGTTCGAACCAACCCGATCGCGCGCGCGCCTCGGTGGGGGCGGCTCTCTCGACACCGCCACCGGCGACGATTGACGACGCCTTCTCCAGGGCCCTGCTGCAGGCGATGCTCTCGTTCCGCGAGGGTGACTTCGCCGCGCGGCTCCCTTCGGACCTGACGGGCATCTCCGGCAAGATCGCCGACGCCTTCAACGACATCGTCACGGCCAGCGAGCGCCGCGTCTGCGAGACGGCGCGCGTCTCCCACGCGGTCGGCAAGGAGGGCCAGCTCAAGCGGCGCCTCCGTGACGGCGGGCTTGGCGGCGCCTGGGTCGACGAGATCGACCACATCAACACGCTCATCGACAACCTCGTCTGGCCGACGACGGAGGTCACGCGCGCCATCGGCGCGGTGGCCCGCGGAGACCTCGCGCAGTCGATGGCCCTCGAAGTGGACGGGCGGCCGCTCGAAGGCGAGTTCCTGCAATCGGCCACGCTCGTCAACAAGATGATCGATCAGCTCTCGGTGTTCACCTCCGAGGTCACGCGCGTGGCTCGCGAGGTGGGGATCGAAGGCAAGCTGGGCGGCCAGGCGAAGGTGAAGAACGCCTCCGGCGTCTGGAAGGAGCTGACCGAATCGGTCA
>CAZJBN010000028.1:0-38167 GCA_964543955.1 uncultured Bifidobacteriaceae bacterium | reverse complement strand
GCTCGTCTACGGCCAGATGACGGAGCCGCCGGGCGCGCGCCTGCGCGTCGGCCTCTCGGCGCTGACGGTGGCCGAGTACTTCCGCGACGCGGAAGGCAAGGACGTGCTGCTCTTCATCGACAACGTGTTCCGATTCACGCAGGCCGGCTCGGAAGTGTCGGCGCTGCTCGGCCGCATGCCGTCGGCCGTCGGCTACCAGCCGACGCTGCTCTCCGAGATGGGCCAGCTCCAGGAGCGCATCACGTCCACGCGCAAGGGCTCCATCACGTCCGTGCAGGCCATCTACGTGCCCGCCGACGACTACACGGACCCGGCGCCGGCGACGACCTTCGCGCACCTCGACGCCACGACCAATCTGTCGCGGCAGATCGCCGAGCTCGGCATCTATCCGGCGGTGGACCCGCTCGCGTCCAGCTCGCGCATTCTCGACCCGCGCATCATCGGCGCCGAGCACTACAACGTCGCGCGGCAGGTCAAGCAGATCCTCCAGCGGTACAAGGACCTGCAGGACATCATCGCCATCCTCGGCATCGACGAGCTCTCCGAAGACGACAAGCTCACGGTGTCGCGCGCGCGCAAGATTCAGCGCTTCCTGTCGCAGCCCTTCTTCGTGGCGTCGCAGTTCACGGGCCGCGAAGGCAAGTACGTGTCGATTGCCGACACCATCCGCGGCTTCAAGGAGATTGCCGAGGGCAAGCACGACGGCGTCCCGGAGCAGGCCTTCTACCTGCAGGGCACGATCGAGGAAGTGCTGGAGAACGCGAAAAAGACACAGTAAGGCTTCAGGCTCTGGGCTTTAGGCTTTAGGAAGAGCGCTACAGCCTAGAGCCCAAAGCCTAGAGCCTAAAGCCTGAAGCCCTCGAGACTCACAAGTGGCACTACCAACGAAGATCACGCTCAGCATCGTGACGCCGGATCACGCCTTCGCGCAGGAGGTGGACGAAGTGTCCCTGCCCGGTGCGGAGGGGTACTTCGGTGTGCTGCCGGGCCACACGCCGTTCTTCACGTCGCTCCGCACGGGACAGATGTGGTACCGGCAGGGCGCCGAGAAGCACTTCCTGGCCGTGTCGATCGGCTTCGTCGAAGTGCTGCCGGACAAGGTGTCGGTCATCGCACAGGTCGCCGAGCGCGCGGAAGACCTCGACCAGGAGCGCGCCGAGGCGGGGATGGCACGGGCGCAGGAGATGCTGGGCCCCGTCACGCACGAAATGGACTTCGAGCGCGCCCGGCTGGCGCTGCTGCGGACGCTTCAGCAGCTGCAGGCCGAGACACGGCGAGGCGGCGGACACATCTGAGGCTTCAGGCTTCAGGCTTTGGGCTCTAGCTGAAGCCTGGACCCTAAAGCCTAAAGCCTAAAGCCTAAAGCCTAGAGCCTAGAGCCTAGAGCCTTGTGATCACCCGACTCGTCACCCTCTTCCGCTACCGCGGCCTCATCCAGACGCTGGTGGCGCGCGACCTCAAGGCGCGCTACCGCGGATCCGTGCTCGGGTTCTTCTGGTCGTTCGTCAACCCCCTCCTGCTGCTGCTCGTCTACTCGTTCGTCTTCACCGTCATCATGCCGGCGATGCATCCGGAAGAGATCCGGCCGTACGGCCTCTTCTTCTTCTGCGGCATCCTGCCGTGGACCTGGTTCTCGTCCTCGCTGAGCGAATCGGCCAACGTGCTCATCTCGGGCGGCAACCTGATCAAGAAGGTGCTGTTCCCCGCCGAAGTGCTGCCCATCGTGTCGGTGCTCGCGAACATGGTGCACTTCTTCCTGGGCCTGCCGATCCTCGGCGCGTTCCTGATCTACTACCGGCGGCCGCTCGATCCGGTGGAGCTCCTGTGGTTCCCGGTCATCGTGGCCGTCCAGCTCGTCTTCACGACCGGGCTCGCGCTGCTGCTCTCCGCCCTCACGGTGCACTTCAGGGACATCAAGGACCTGCTCGGCAACCTGCTCACGCTGTGGTTCTTCTCGACGCCCATCATCTACTCGATGGACATGGCGCCCGAAGAGTTCCGCTGGGTGCTCAACCTCAACCCGATGACGCACATCGTCATCTCGTACCAGGAGGTGCTGTTCCACGTCGGCCCGCACGGACACTGGAAATGGCTGCTGGCGGTTGGCGCCCTGTCGATCGTGATCTTCGTCGTGGGGTACTTCGTGTTCGATAGACTGAGGGACAGCTTCGCGGAGGAAGTGTGACGCCCGCCATCGACGTCGTCAATGTCTCGAAGGTCTACCGCCGGTTCGCGCGGCAGAAACAGTTCGCGACGCTCAAGTCGGCGCTGATCAACGGGAGCCTCATCCGCGATCTCCAGCCGGACGAGACCTTCCCGGCCCTGCGCGGCGTGTCGTTCTCGGTGCCGAAAGGCTGTACCTACGGCGTCATCGGGCGGAATGGCTCCGGCAAGAGCACGCTCCTCAAGTGCGTGGCGGGCATTTCCCGACCCAATACCGGGACGATCACGGTCGACGGCCGCATCTCGGCGCTCATCGAGCTCGGCGCCGGATTCCACCCCGAGATCTCCGGGCGCGAGAACATCTTCATCAACGGCATCATGCTCGGCCTCACCAAGCGCGAGGTCCAGAAGCGCTTCGACGAGATCGTCGAGTTCGCCGAGCTGCAGGACTTCATCGACGCGCCGGTCAAGACCTACTCGTCCGGCATGTACATGCGTCTCGGGTTCGCCGTCGCGATTCACGTCGACCCCGAAGTGCTGCTCGTGGACGAGGTCCTCGCCGTCGGCGACCAGGGGTTCACGCTCAAGTGCCTCGACAAGTTCGCGGAGTTCCGCCGGCGCAACAAGACGATCCTCCTCGTGACTCACACCCTGGATCTCGTCGAGCGGTTCTGCGACCAGGCCCTCTGGCTGGACAAGGGACAGACCAGGGCCGAGGGCGAACCCAAGCGCGTCGTCGCGGCCTACATCATCGACGTCGAGAACTCCGAGGAGCAGGAGCTCTCCAAGGCGGAATCCGCCCGGCTCGCCGCCTCAGCCAGGGGCGAACTCTCGGCCGCGCCGCCGTCGACCAGCACGCCGGACGAAGGCCAGACGCCGGCGGACATGTTCAAGGCCACCGAAGGCCGCTGGGGCACGCGCGAGCTGGAGATCAGCGGCGTGACGCTCGTCGGCGAGAACGGCCAGCCCGGCCACGTGTTCCAGAGCGGCGAGGCCGTGCAGGTCCGCATGCGCGTCCGCGCGCACCAGCCTCTCGCGGACTTCGTCTTCGGCTTCGGCATCTTCAACGCCGACGGCGTGTGCTGCTACGGCACCAACACACACCTCGAAGAGCTCGAGCCCGAGGAGATCTCCGGCGAGGGCGAGGTGATCTTCGCCATCGACAGCCTCAAACTGGTTGAAGGTACGTACAGGCTGGACCTCGCCGCGCACAAACTCGACGGCTATCCGTACGACTACCACCGGCTCCTCTATTCGTTCCGCGTCAAGTCACGAACGAAGGACGTCGGCATCTACCGGCCGGACCACCGGTGGACATTCTCGGGTCCCATCCGGTTCAAGACGCCGGTCGAGAAGCCTTGAATGGGCCGGAACCCGTGTTGACCCGCGAGCGTCTCGTCGACTGGGTCGCCGCCAGGCGCCGGGCCGGCGCACGAATCGTCTTCACCAACGGGGTCTTCGACGTTCTGCACCCGGGCCACGTGCGGTACCTTGCCGAGGCGCGCAGCCTCGGTGACGTGCTTGTCGTCGGCGTCAACTCCGATCGCTCCGTGCGTGCGCAGGGCAAGGGCCCGGATCGGCCCATACACCCCGACTACGAGCGCGCCGAAGTGCTCGAAGGTCTCGCCGCAGTGGACGCCGTCGTGATCTTCGACGAGGAGACGCCGCACGACGTCATCGCGGCCGTTCAGCCGGACGTGCTCGTCAAGGGCGCCGATTGGGGGCCGGACAACATCGTCGGGCGCGACATCGTCGAGGCCAGGGGCGGCCGCGTCGTCCGCGTGGCCCTCGCGCCCGGCTACTCGACGACCGCCATTCTCGAACGCGCGCGTCGATCCTGAACATCCGTGGCGACCACTACCTCCCTGACCCTTCGCTCCGTCCTCGTCGACGCGATCGACGCACTCGGGCTCGCCGGTCCGGCCCGGACGATGACCGGTGTCGGCGGCAGCGCCAGCGCGCTCGTCGTGGCCGCGTTCGCACATCGCCTCCGCTCTCAGGCGGTCCTGTACATCGTGCCATCCGACGCATCGCTCGACGACGTGGTGGACGATGTGCGGTTCATGCTGCAGGGGCTCGAGGGCCTGGCCGATCCCGTGGTCGAGCGCCTCGTGCTGCCGCTTCCGTCGCTGCAGGTGGATCCGTACCGCGGCCTCGCGCCCCACTTTCGAGCGACGTCCGCACGCGCGAACGCGCTTCATGCACTCGCGTCTTCGCAGGCCCGCATTGTCGTCGCGTCGGCCGCGGCGCTCCTGCCCAGGCTGGCTGCGCCGGCCGACGTCCGCGCGCGGGCGGCGGTGGTTCAACCCGGGCAGGACATCGATCCCGGGCTCCTGGTGGCGATGCTCGCCGAGGGCGGATACGAGCGCCAGGATCCCGTGGACGAGCACGGCGAGTTCTGCCTCCGCGGCGGCATCCTGGACGTGTTCGCGGCCGGCGACGCGATGCCGGTGCGCATCGAGTTCGCCGGGGACGCCATCGAGTCGATCCGCCGATTCGATCCCTCGACACAGCGGTCGACCGAAACGCTGGACCGCTTCGCCATCGTGCCCGTACGGGACTTCTCCGTACCTGCCGCCGCCGATGCCGATGCCGATGGTCCGCCGGCGACGATTGCCGACTACGCCGGCCAGGCGCACGTCATCGTCTCGGAACCGGCCGACGTGAAGGCCGAAGTCGAGCGCGTGGCGACCCAGGTCGCCGAATCCTTCGAGCAGCGTGCAACCGGTGGCACCATGCGTCGTCCGGAGCAGCTGATGATCGGCTGGGACGAGGTCGCGAGCGTGCTGGAGCGTGCCACATCGCTCGAAGAGCTTGCCCTCGACGTCGACGCCGCGGCTACCGCCCGGCCGGTGGGCTTTCAGCCGCCGCAGGAGTTCAAGGGCCGCATCCCGGACTGGATCAACGACGCGCGGCAGGCGCTCGGGCGCGGTGACACCGTGCTCTTCGTCGCCGGCACGCGCGGCCGCGCCGAGCGGACCGTGGAACTGCTCCGCGACTACGAGGTTCGCGCCTCGTGGGCCGGCCACACCGACGAGCAGCGGCTGACCGGCGCCGTCATCGTGGCCGAAGGCCGCCTCTCGCGCGGGTTCCGACTGCCGAACGCACGACTGGTCGTCTACACCGCGGCCGACGTCTTCGACGAGGAGCGGCGCCGGGCCCAGCCCGGACCGGCCAGACGTTCCGTCGCCTCGACGTTTCTCTCCGATCTGCGCGATCTCAAGGTCGGCGACCTGATCGTACACGTCGACCACGGCATCGGGCAGTTCGTCGGCCTCGAGCAGATTGCCGTCGGCGACGACCCGCGTGAATTCCTCGAGCTGCGGTATCACGGCGAAGACAAGCTCTTCGTGCCTGTCGAGCGGCTGGACCTCATCCAGAAGTACAGCGGCGGCGCGAGACCACCGCTGGACCGGCTTGGCGGCACGAGCTGGGATCGAGCCAAGACCAGGGTCAAGAAGGCCATGCGCGACATGGCCGAGGAGCTCCTCAAGCTCTACGCCGCCCGCCGCGCCGTGCCAGGCCACGCGTTCAGCGCGGATACGCACTGGCAGGAGGAGTTCGAGGACGCGTTTCCCTACGAGCTGACGCCGGACCAGGCGACGGCCATCGCCGACATCAAGCGCGACATGGAATCGGCGTCGCCCATGGATCGCCTGCTCTGCGGCGACGTCGGCTACGGCAAGACGGAGGTGGCCATGCGGGCCGCCTTCAAGGCGGTGATGGACGGCAAGCAGGTCGCCGTGCTGGCGCCAACCACGGTCCTGGCGTTCCAGCACCTCGAGACGCTGCGCGAGCGGTTCGGCGCCTTTCCGGCCCGCATCGACATGGTGAGCCGCTTCCGCACGAAGGCGGAAATTGCCGAGACGCTGGACGCCCTTGCGGCGGGGCGGCTCGACATCATCGTCGGCACGCACCGGTTGCTCTCGAAGGACGTGCGCTTCCGCGATCTGGGGCTCCTCGTCGTCGACGAGGAGCAGCGCTTTGGCGTCACCCACAAGGAGCGCATCAAGCAGATGCGCAAGAAGGTGGACGTCCTCACGATGACGGCAACGCCCATCCCGCGCACGCTCAACATGTCGCTCGTGGGCATTCGCGACATGTCGGTCATCGAGACGCCGCCGCGCGATCGCCTCGCCATTCAGACCAACGTCGTCAAGTTCGATCCCGACGTCATCGCGCGGGGCATCCGCACGGAGATCTCCCGTGGCGGGCAGATCTTCTTCGTCCACAACCGCGTGGAGTCCATCTTCTCGATGGGCAACCTCCTCCAGCGTCTCGTCCCCGAGGCGCGCATTGTCATCGGCCACGGCCAGATGAACGAGGAGATCCTCGAGCGCGCGATGCTGGACTTCATGGCGCACCGCTTCGACGTCCTGCTGGCGACGACAATTGTCGAGAACGGCCTGGACATCCCCAACGCCAATACGATTGTGATCAACCGCGCGGATCGCTACGGGTTGTCACAGCTCTACCAGCTTCGCGGCCGCGTGGGCCGGAGCGATCGACCCGCCTACGCGTACCTGCTGATTCCTCCCGAGCAGACGCTGTCGCCGGTGGCGAGGAAGCGCCTCGCCGCCATCAAGGAATTCAGCGATCTCGGCAGCGGATTTCGCGTGGCCGCGCTCGACCTCGAGATCCGCGGCGCGGGCAACCTGCTCGGCGGGCAGCAGAGCGGCCACATCGACGCGGTGGGCTTCGAGATGTACATGAAGCTCCTCGAGGAGACGATCCGCGAGCTCAAGGGCGAAGACCTCGAAGACGATGTGAGGGCGGTGGTGAACCTGAAGGTGGACTTCAGGCTGGACGAGGGCTACGTGCCCGACATGAACCAGCGGCTGACCATCTACCGCCGGATTGCCGCCGCCCGCTCCGAAGCCGAGATCGCCGCCACGGTGGAGGAAGTGCGCGACCGCTACGGCGCGCCCCCGACGGCCCTCCTCAACCTGGCCGACTACGCGCGCATCCGCGTGCTGGCCGATGGCCTCGGCGTCGAAAGTCTCGACCGGGAAGGCTCCGCCGTCGTCTTGAAGTTCAGGGAGAAGAAGACCACGGTAGACCCGCTCCGGCTGCTCGCGCTGGTCCGGGAGCGGGGCGATCTCCGGGTGATCCCGCCGGCGACGGTCAAGCTGGACCTGAGCGTGGCGGCGGACGGGGCGGGTGACGCGGGCAAGGCAAGTGACGCCGGCAAGGCAAGTACGGAGCGCCGGGGCTTCGGCCCTGGCGGCAGGGGCGCGACCCGCCCGGCCCGGAAACCCGCCTGGTGGGCGACGCGCGCCACGGCCGGCGCGGTCACGCCTGGCTTCTCCAAGAGGGAGATCCTGAAGGCGGCGCCGGAGGACCCCCGGGCGCCCGACGGTGTGCTGGACCGCGTGACCGGCCTGTTGCTGGCCCTGTCGGACGAGCGGTAAACTAAAGACTTACTGGAACTTATCCCCTCAATCCGCTTTGAGTTGAGGGTTCCATCTGTTCGAACGACCTCACTCTGTGCCGGTTCGCAGGAGTGACCGGGCTGATGGATGCTGAACACGAAGTGCCCTGAGGGGTTTGAGACCATGATGACCATCCGCACGGCAACGGTAACGGCGGCCATTTTCGTCGCGGCCCTTGCCGCGCCGCACGCAGACATCCTCGAACAGGTCCTGGTCAAGGTGAATGGCGACATCATCACGAAGACCGACCTCGAGCAGCGCCAGATCGCGGCGCTCAGGCAGAAGGACCCGACCCTCCGGCCGGACAACCAGGCCGCACTCCAGAAGGCGCTGGCCGACGTGACGCCCGAAGTCATCGTGGACGCGGTCGACGAGCTGCTCATCCTGCAGCGCGGGCGGGAGCTCGGCTACTCGCTCTCGACCGAGCAGTTCGACGACATCGTCGCCAACATCAAGAAGGAGAACAAGCTCGAGGACGAAGAGCAGTTCGCCGCCGCTCTGGAGGGCGAAGGGATGACCATGCAGGACCTGCGCAGGCAGCTCGAACGCACCATGATCATCCAGCGCGTGCAGCAGACCGAGGTGATGAGCAAGCTGCAGGTGACCGACGCCGAGCTCAAGATGTACTACGACGCGAACAAGTCGAGCTTCACCACGCCCACCGAGCTCACCCTGCGCGAGATCCTCGTGGCCGTGCCTGCGACCGAACGCGGAATCAACGTGTCGCAGGACGATCAGGCCAGGATGAAGGCGGAGGGCATTCGCGAACGCCTGGTGGCGGGCGAGCCGTTCCCCCGGCTGGCGGCCGACTTGTCGGACTCGCCGTCCAAGGCCAACGGCGGCCTGGTCGGACCAGTGCCTCACGATGTGCTCGCGCCGGACCTGCAGACAGCGATCGACGGGCTCGGGCCGGGCGACCTGACCGGCGTGATCCGGACCGGCCGCGGTTATCAGGTCGTCAAGATCGAGTCCATCAAGGAGGCCACCATCAAGCCGTTCGAGGAGTCGAGGGACGAGATCGCCGACCGCATCGCGACCGGGAAGCGCCGTGAGGAGTTCGGCAGGTTCCTCGAGAAGCTGCGCGCGCAGGCGATCATCGACTGGAAGAACGACGAGATCAAGAAGGCCTGGGAAGTCGGCATCGCACGGGTGGCCGTCGGCGCTCCCTCCCAGGGCCGGTGATGCCCGGCCCGGAGACGGCAGCGCCGCCGCAGTGGTTTGCGCTGTGGACGAGGTCGCGGCACGAGAAGCACGTGCGCGACCAGCTGGCGCAGAAACACATCGAGGTGTTCCTTCCGACCGTCACGAAGTGGAGCCGCTGGAAGGACCGGAAGAAGCGCATCGACTGGCCGCTCTTCCCCGGCTACTGCTTCGCGCGGTTCGACGTCGGCGATCGGCTGCCGGTCCTCAAGTGCGACGGCGTCGTGCAGATTGTCGGCACCGAGTCGGGACCGTCGCCGATTCCGGACTTCGAGGTCGACGGCATCCGGCAGCTGGTCGAGAGCGAGCTCGCCTACGATCCGTGTCCCCTCGTCAAGGAAGGCGAGATGGTCAAGGTCGTATCCGGTCCGCTGCGCGGCGTCATCGGCCGGTTGATTCGCAAGGGCGCGCACGCGCGGCTGATGCTGTCGGTGGACCTCATCGGCCAGGCCGTGAGCGTCGAAGTGGACGCGGCCGACGTCCGGCCTGCCTGAGATGAAGATCGGATCCGTCACCCTCGAGTCGCCGTTCGTCGTCTCGCCCATGGCCGGGATGACCGACACCGCGTTCCGCCGCCTCGTGAAGCGGCAGGGCGGGTGCGGGCTCGTCGTCTCGGAGATGGTGAGCAGCGAGGGTCTGGTGCGCGGCATCGACCGGACGCTCGAGTACGCCGAGTACACCGAAGAGGAGCGGCCCGTCTCCATCCAGATCTTCGGCGGTGAGCCGGAGCGCATGGCCGAAGCGGCGCGCGTCGTCGAGTCGATGGGCGCGGACATCGTGGACGTCAACATGGGATGTCCCGTGCCCAAGATCGCCAGGCATCAGGCCGGATGCAGCCTCATGCGCGAGCCCGTGCACGCCGGCGCGATCATCCGCGCGATGAGCCGCGCCGTGAGCATCCCGGTCACCGTCAAGATGCGCAAGGGCTGGGACGAGACGGACCAGAGCGCTCCCGAAGTCGCGAGGCGCGTCGAGGATGCGGGCGCGGCCGCCATCGCGATCCATGGCCGCACGGCGAAGCAGTCCTACAGCGGCGAGGCGGATTGGGACTTCGTGACGAGGGTGGCGCAGGAGGTCACGATCCCGGTCTTCGGCTCGGGCGATCTCATCGAGCCCGAGCAGATCGTGCAGCGCATGCGGCAGGGAGTGAGCGGCGTCTTCGTGGGGCGCGGCGTCCTCCGCAATCCGTGGCTTCTGGCGCAGGCGCGCGACGTCGCGGCCGGACGCGAGCCGCGAGCAGTCTCGCTCGAGGAGCGAGGACGGTTCCTCCTCGACTACATGCAGCTGCTGCTCGACGAAGGCGTGGACGAAGCCGACGGCTTCCGGCACTCCGCGATCGCCGCGGAGCACCGCGTCGCCGACGGCATCGCGCGCGGCCGCGATCGCTGGGTCATCAACAAGCTGCGCGCCTTGTGCACGTGGTACACGAAAGGCCTGGAGGGCGGCTCGCACCTGCGGATCGCCGTCAACGGCGCGGGATCACTTCAGCAACTCCGCGATGCGATCGGCGCGTTCTTCTTCGAGAAGCGGCCAGTCGACATCGTGGAGGCCGCGCGGTGAGCTTCAGGGTCGCCTTCGACCTCGATGGCACGCTCGCGGACATGCAGGTGGTCCTGCGCCGCGAAGCCGAGCAGCTGTTCGGCGCCGGGATGGCGCGCGGCGTCGCGCCCGCCGATGTACGGCATGGCGACCCGGCACTCGCTCCGGAGATCGACGATCTTCCCCTCACGACACGGCAGCAGCAGCGTTTGTGGCGTCACGTCAGGCGGACTCACGACTTCTGGACGACGCTCCCCGAGATGGAGGAGGGAATCGTCGAGCGCCTGGCAGAGACGGCTCGGGCGAGGAGATGGGACGTGCTCTTCATCACGACGCGGCCCACGACGGCTGGCGACACGACGCAGCGCCAGTCGCAGCGGTGGCTCGACGCCCGCGGCTTCCCCTTCCCCTCTGTCTACGTCGTGCAGCACTCGCGCGGCAAGCTCGCCGATGCCCTGCATCTCGACGCGGTGGTCGACGATCGCGTGGAGAACTGCCTGGACGTGGTCATGGACAGCAAGGCGACGGCCGTGCTGGTCTGGAAGGGCGAGCTCGACACCGTCCCCGGCGTGGCCATCCGGCTGGGCGTGCGGCCGGTGGCATCGGTGTCCGAAGCCGTGACTCTGGTGGAGCGCCTCGACCGCCAGCGCGGCCCCGGTCTCGTCCGCTCCGTCCGCCGCATGCTGCGGCGGTGAGAAAAAAGGGGTCAGGCGTCATTTTCGGGGGCGCCGCATCCGGGGGCGCCCCCGAAAATGACGCCTGACCCCTTTTTCAGAGCAGCGACCGGGCGCCGGCGGCGTCCATCATCTCGAAGTCGTGGACGAGCATCGCCTCGGCCGACGCGAAGAACCGCTGGCCGAGCTCCACGTGCGCCGGATGGTCCAGGTAGGTGCGGAGGGCGGCCTCCGAGTCGAACTCCAGGATCGCGGCAAAGGGATACGGCTCGGCGGCCAGCGCGTCGTACGCGCGTCCGAGCGTCTTCCGGCGGCCCACACGCGCCCGGCGGATCTCGGGGATGTTCGAGAGCGCGCGCTCCAGCGCGGCGACGAACTGCTCGCGCGCCTCGGACGACAGGTCCGGAGACGGGCGGAACAGCACGACGTGCGCGATCACTCGCCCTCTCCCGCCTTGCGGCGGCGGCGCTCGCCTGTGGCCGCGCGCACCTTCTGCTTGTAGCGCGTCCACTTGGCCTTCTTCGCGTCCTTGTACTTCTGCCGAGGGTCGCGATGCGTTCCGCCGGGCCGCCATTTGCGGTCACGGGGCGGATGCTCGGCCGATCGTTTCTTGCGTTCCTCGGCGCGCCGTGCCTGCGTCATGGCTTCGCGCGCATCGAGACGCGACCGCCACAGCTTGCCGTTCTGGAACCACATCAGCTCCGCCGACGGATGCTTCTGCTTCAGCCGATTGAAGACGGTGCGCAGCTCCTCCAGCTCAGCCGCGCGAAATGCCGTCGGCTGATCGTCGACGATGATCGTCCAGTACGCGAATCTCGGCGGCACGAGCGTTATCCTATCCTGAGATGGAACTCGTGGTTGCGGCCGTCGACGGACTTCGAATCGAGCTGGCACAGGCCTTTCACACGCTCGCGGGCCGCGGGCCGGTGGCGTGCGCCATCTCGGGCGGAGGCGCCGCCCTCATCTTTCTGCCTGCGCTCAGGGAGTCGCGAGCCGACTGGTCGCGCGTGTCGCTTTTCTGGACCGACGAACGAGGCGAGGGACCCGCGAACCCCGGCTCCAACTTCGAGGTGGCGCGCCGCATGCTGCTCGATCCGCTCCAGTCAACGAGGCCGCGCGTCTTCCCCATGGGGGCGGGTCAACCCGCGCTCGCCGACGCCGCGGCGGAGTACGACGGGGAGCTCGACCGGGCGCTCGACGGCGGACCGCTGGATCTGGCCATTCTCGGCGTCGGAGACGATGGCCACCTGGCGGCGCTCTTCCCGGGACATGCAGGGCTGACGAACGACGATGCGCGCGTGGTGGCGGTCGAGGACTCGCCCCGTGCCCCGAGACGCCGCCTGAGCCTCTCGCTCCCCTTCCTCACCATGAGCCGCCAGGTGTGGGTCATTGCCGTCGGCGCGCGCAAGCGCCAGCTCGTGCAGGCCGCGATGTCGAAGCTGGGCATGGGCAGCCCGTTCGACCTGCTCCTCTCGAAGGCGCCTCACGTGACGATCTTCACGGACCAGATTGTGAGCCGGTGAATCTGGCGATCTGACGATCTGGCGATCGAACTGGTGAATTGAAGGTCTTGAGATCTATCGATAGATCTCCAGATCGCTCGATCGCGAGGTCAGATCTCGAGATCACCAGATCACCAGATCTCGAGATCTCCAGACAACCCGTATCTTCAGACCGCTCCCATCCGCTTCAGCTTCTCGACGAGCGTCGTCCGCTTGAGGCCGAGCAGCCGTGACGCGGCGCCGCGATTGCCCCGGCACCTGTCGAGCGCCTTCTGAATCAGCTCCTTTTCGAGCGCGGCGACGAGCGCCGGCAGATCGACGCCGCTCTCGTCGAGCGCAGGCGCCATCGCGAGCGAACCGGAGGCATCGCGCAGGTCGGGCGGCAGGTCGTCGACCTCGATGCGCGACCGTCCCCCGCCGAGCGCGAGCGCCCGCTCGATGGCGTTCTCGAGCTGACGGACATTGCCAGGCCAGTTGAACGCCATCAGGCGGCGCATCGCGTCCTGCGAGACGACGACGGCCTCGGCATCGGGCACCGGGGGCTGCAGCTTCGCGACGAAATGGCGCACGAGGAGTGGAATGTCCTCGGTGCGCTCGCGGAGCGGCGGCAGCCGGACGGACACCACGTCGAGCCGATAGAACAGGTCTTCGCGGAAGGTGCCATCCTTGACCATGCGATCGAGGTCGGCGTTGGTGGCCGCCACGACGCGGACGTCGACCTTGACGGTGCGCGAGTCGCCAATGCGCTCGAACTCGCGTTCCTGCAGCACCCGCAGCAGCTTCATCTGCAGGGCCATCGGCATCGTCCCGACCTCGTCCAGGAAGAGCGTGCCTCGATCGGCCTGCTCGATCCGGCCCTCGCGCGTTCCCACCGCGCCAGTGAACGCGCCGCGGACGTGTCCGAAGAGCTCCGCCTCGAGGAGCGTCTCGGGAATGGCGCTGCAGTTGATCGCCACGAACCGATGCTGGCGGCGATGGCTGGCCTGGTGAATCGCGCGGGCCACCATCTCCTTTCCGGTGCCCGTCTCGCCGCTGATCAGGATCGTCGCGTTCGTGGACGCCACCGTCTCGATGAGCCGGTAGAGCGCCCGCATGGCGGTGCTCTTGCCGACCATCGCGCCCAGGCCGAACCGCTCATCGAGCTGCTGCCGCAGATAGGCGTTCTCGTCCTTCAACCGCCGCTTCTCGAGCGCCGTGTTGATGACGTGTCTGAGCTCGTCGAACTGGAACGGCTTGGCGACGAAGTCGGCGGCGCCGCGCTTGATGGTCTCGACCGCGTCCCGCACGGTGGCATAGCCCGTCACGACGATGGCGATGATGCCGGGGTAGCGGTCGAGCGCCGCGTCGATGACGACCCGGCCGTCGATGCCGGGGAGGCGCAGGTCCGAGATGATCACGTCGAAGGCAAAGCCGTCCAGCAGGCGGAGGGCATCCTCGCCGGAGCCGGCCTCGGTGACCTCGAAGCCCTCGTCGCGGAGCCGTTCCCCGACGACCACGCGGAGCGCCTCCTCATCGTCTAGGAGGAGGATATGGGCTTTGGAATCAGGCATTTGCGAGAATTGTCAAATAATTGACGGGCGCTGTCAAGGGTGCATGTCTAAACCCGGCATGGCAGCGGACCGATATGTTGCGTGTCAGGCCGAGGTGCGATGCCTCCCGACGCCTGCCACAGGTCGCGAAGGAGAGGTGAGGACGTGGAACGGCAAACGGTGAGCATCATGAAGGCGTGCGAGATGGTGGGCGTCAGCCGGCGCACGATCTACAACTGGATCGCGGCGGGCAAGGTCGAGTACGTGCGTACGGCCGGTGGGAGCATCCGCATCTTCGTCGACACGCTGTGGCGTCAGCCCGACGGCACCAACCGCCCGTCGAGCCCCACGGCAGTGGCCTGAGTACACGAGGTCGGACGGCCCGCAAACTTCGCGCCCGCGGAGAAGCGAACGGAAGGATGAATGGCAGGATCGCCGATGATGCCCATGGTTGAGAGATTGTCCGACACGAGGGCAGACGACCTGCGAACGCTGATGCACAGGCTGAACAACCAGCTTGGCGTCATCCTCGCGCACGCCGAGCTCCTTGAAGCCAAGTCGCCCGACGAACGCCACCGCGAACGCGCCACCCAGGTTGTCACGGCGGCCATCCAGGCCATGAGCCTCGCCCGCGAGATCCGCTCGACCCTGTCCGAGTACGACTGACGTCCGTCCGTGTCTGCCAGGACGGCCCTTCACGGGGCCGTCCTTCCTCACGCCAATCCCCTTTGTCTCCGCCGCGCTGCGCAGGTCTCCCCGGGAAACGTCCCACTCGCGCGCCGCGCGAGTCCCACCCAGAGGGTCCCACCCACCCCGAGGGGGTCCTACCCGAAGGGTCCCACCCACCCCGAAGGCGCGGGCCCCACCCCGAAGGGGCACCTACCGCCCAAAGCCCGGTCCCACGCCGAAGGCGTCCCCACCAAGGCCCCCTTACAATTTTCGTCAGCATGTGTCCATTCGTGTCGGGATAGGCAAGCGCGTCAACAGCCGAATCGACAATTCATTGACGCTCATCCATTCGTATTGCCAATTCATTGACGAATCCACGGCTTAGCCGGCCTCAGGGTCCGAACTGGGCTGTTTCGGCTAAAGCCAGCCTGATCAGGGTTTTACAGAAAATCAACCGGGATATGCGCACTAGCGTACGTCAATGCACAATCTTGGCATCCAGGTTGCCTTTTCGTCTGGCGAGCCTGACCCTGGGCTCGGAGGATGAGCCGAGAATGAGTGTCCAGTCGACCGATGTAGCCAACCCTCGCGTAGAAGCCGGGCTTCCCTTCGTGGAGGCGCTGGCCCGCCGAATGGCGGCAACGATGCCGCACTCCATTGAGCTCGGAGATCTCGTTCAGGACGGCGTCATCGGCCTCATCGATGCGGCGCACCGGTACGACGACAGTCGGGGCATCAAGTTCGAGACCTTTGCCGAGCGGCGCATTCGGGGCGCGATGATCGACGCGCTCCGCAAGGATGCCTGGCCGCGGGGCGTCCGGCGGATGCGACGCGAGCTCGAGGCCGCGCGCGAGAAGCTGCGGGCCCAGCTCGGTCACGAGCCATCGCTGGCCGATCTCGCCGCGGCGATGGGTTCCGACGAGAAGCGTCTCGGCAAGACCATCGTCCGCATCAACACCATCGAGTCGACCTCCCCGTTCACTTCGAGCGAGCAGGTGGACGAGTCGCAGTTGCCGGCCGTGATGGTGCCGGCCGAGCCCGATCGTCCGGATGCGCTCTACGAGCAGGGCGAGGTGCGCGAGCGCGTCCGCCGCGCCATCGAAACGCTTCCCCAGCGCGAGCAGCGCGTGATCGCGCTCTACTACTACGGCGAAGTGACGATGAAGGACATTGGCGCCGAGCTTGGCGTCAACGAGTCGCGCGTGTCGCAGCTGCATGCGCGAGCGCTCCGGCGCCTTCGCGATGCCCTCGGCGTCGACGAGACGCCCGCCGTCCAGGTCGCGACCATCCGGTCTGCCATCCTGAGCTTTGCCCGCAAGCCCACCATGCTCAAGGCCTCGCTTCGCGTGTCCGACTCGCGCGTGGCGGCGCAGGGCGAGCAGCCAGCCGTGAGGGGCGTCGTCGTGCCTTACGAGAGTGCGTCGCGCGCGGCTCGCAGCAAGTCGCCGAGCCGGAACGGCTTGGACAGCCAGCGGCACCCTGTCTCTTCGAGAAACCGTTCTGCGTCGGTGCCGGCGACATCACCGGTCACGAAGATCACGCGGCGCGCGAGGGCGGGCGTGGCAGCGGCCATGGCGCGGTAGAACTGCATGCCGTCGATGCGCGGCATCTTCAGGTCGCACACGATGAGCTCGTAGGATTGTTCGGCGAGGCGGGTGAGTCCCTCCTCGCCGTCTCCCGCCCGATCCACCACGAAGCCGGCGTCCACCAGCGCCTCGGCCACGGCAATCGCCAGCGCGGGCTCGTCCTCGACGACGAGCACTCGTGCACCCTTGAAGGCGTCGAGCGAGACCGCGGAGGTCATCCGTGGCGCCTCCATGACGCGGGACGACACCGGCAGCCCCACGAAGAACGACGCCCCGCTCCCCGGCGCCGAGCTCACCCAGATCCGGCCGCCATGCTCGTGGACGAGGGCGTAGGCCACGCTCAGCCCGAGGCCGGTGCCCTTGCCGACTTCCTTCGTCGTGAAGAACGGATCGAAGATGCGCGACTGCACCTCGTCGGGCACACCGGGACCGTTGTCGTTGACCTCGATGACCACCGAATCCTGCTCGAGGTCGTGCCAGGTTCTCAGCACGAGCGTGCCGCGGCCGTTGGTCGAGAGCATGGCCTGCTCGGCATTGAGGATCAGGTTGAGCAGCACCTGCTTGATCTGGTGGCCGTCCACGAACACCTGCGGCAGGCCGACGGCCAGGGCCTCGAGGAGCGTGATGTTGGACACCCGCTGCTCGTAGGCCCTGAGCGCCAGGGTCTCGCGCACGACCTGGTTGACGTCCACCATGGCGCGCGTGCTCTGCCGCTTCCTGGCAAAGGTCAGCAGGTTGCGGACGATCCGCGCGGCACGTTCCGATTCGCCGAGGATGATGGCGAGGCCGCGGCGGGTCTTCTCGTCGGGCGGGTTGTCCGACAGGCGCTCCGCCCACGAGAGGATGGTGGCCAGCGGATTGTTCAGCTCGTGGGCCACGCCCGAAATGGTGTGGCCGAGGGCGGCCATCTTCTCGGCCTGCAGGAGCTCGGTCTGGATGCCTCGCGACCGATCGTCGAGGCGGCGGCGCTCGCTGACGTCGCGGAGCAGGGCCTCGATCCTGAGGCCGCTCGCCGGTGGCTCGGCGGGCTCGGCATTGGCCGTCACCTCGATCCACGCCACCGTCTGGTCGGCACGATGCAGGCGCAGCAGGTGATCGGTGACGGTGCCGGCGTGCGCGAGCTGTTGAAGGAAGGCGGTCCTCAGGTCGGGATCGACGAACGAGGCGGGGTCGAAGGGGCGGACGAGATGCCCGGGCGTGTCCACCGGATGCCCGAGCACGAGCTTCAGGTGGGGGTTGGCCGCAATCGTGGTCGACCCGGCGGGGTCGACTACGCCCACGTAGAAGCCTTCGTGGACGGACTCGAAGAAGCGCTCGAAGACCGCCAGGCGGTCAATCACGGCTCGCGGACTACTGTTGTTTCCTGGGCGGATAGGGCGTCGGCGTCTTCGTCTGGAACTGCGGCGTCCACTTGCGCTCGATGGCCGCGCGAATGGACACCGGGTCGGCCCCCGAGTTGAAGAGCTGCATGGACTCGCGGGCGACGTCTATGCAGACCGCGCAGCCGAACCCGTGCATGTCCCACTCGAGCACATTGCCCGCGGCGTCACGCCTCTTCACGAAGCAGGACTCGTTGCCGGTATGGCCGTTGGCCTCGCAGCCGCAGTAGCAGGGCACGTGCCGGGCAATCTCGGGGTGCTCGCCCACGAAGCGGTACGCCGCGGTCGCCTGGTCCATGGGCCGCGCGGCCGCATAGCCGATCGTGGGAATCGGCGGCATCGTGATCCGGCTGGCCGCCTTCGACGGTGCCGGCGTCGTGGCCGGACCCTTGCGGGGAGCCTGACCCGAGAGTGCCGCTGTCGCGGCGCCGGCCACAATCGTGAGGGCCACGAGGGCCGCGGTCCCGCTCGTTCGGAAGTCCATGCAGATAATCTATCGCACTTCGGTGTCACATCGCGCCGGCCCACTCCGGGCGGCCCCTGCCGCAGAAACCGTGCACGTTGGGCTTGCGCCTGCGAATGAGGAGGGCTAGGCTCAGCCGTGATGAAGTTCGTCGACCGCCAGGATGCGTTGCTCCTTGGAGGTCTCAGCCTCGCCGCTCTCATCATCTTCTCGGCGCCGCTCGCGCGCCTCCTGGACTACGCCTACCAGGTCGAGCGCCAGAGCGGGCTGACGCTCATTCCCGCGCTGGTGCTGCTGACGGTGGTCTTCGGCCTCCACCAGATGCGCAAGCGGCACCAGGTGCAGGAGCAGGCCGCAGCGGCCCAGGCCGCGCAGCGCGAGGCGCGGGCACGAGCCGAGGAGATCGAGCGCCTCGTGTCGTTCGGCCAGGCGCTCGGCCGCTCGCTCGACATCGAGTCGATTCGCGTCATCATCGCGCAGCACCTGCCGATCATCGCCGGCACCGATCGCGTGTGGGTCCTCGTCCGCGACGGATCGCAGTGGGAGTCGCTCGGGGGCGAAGCACCGGGGCGCGAGGACACGCTCAAGTGGGGCGACCTGGCCGAGCAGCTGCTGACGGGCGTCGTGAGCCAGGCCAACGACGCGCGGGCCGTCGGGTTTCCGCTGATCGTGGCCGCCTCCGCGATTGGCGTCATCGGCGTCCGGACGCCGGACGGCACGCTCAGCCCCGAGCGCCGCCGCATGATCGAAGCGGCGGTGCCGCTCGTCGCCGTGGCCATCAAGAACGCGCAGCTCACCCGGGAGATTCGTGAGAACAGCGTCAGGGACACGCTGACCGGATGCTACACGCGGACGCACGCGCTCGAGATCGTGGATGCCGAGCTCAGGCGCGCCCGTCGGAGCCAGCAGTTCGTCTCCCTGATCAAGTTCGACCTCGACCGCTTCAAGGAGGTCAACGACCGCTACGGCCACCTGTGTGGCGACGCGATTCTCTCTGTCATCGGCAAGCGGATGCGCGAAGTGCTGCGCGGCTCCGACCTGAAGTGCCGGTACGGCGGCGATCAGTTCCTGGTCCTGTTGCCCGAAACGCCGCAGGTGGGTGCGCGGCGCGTGGCCGAGACGCTCCGGAGGGAGATTGCCGAGCGGCCCGTGCCATGGGCCGGCGAGGCCCTGACGATCACCGCGAGCTTCGGGCTCGCCCAGGCCCTCCAGGGCGAGGTCAACGTGCAGGCGCTCATCGGCCGCGCGGAGCACGCGCTCTACAGCGCCAAGGAGAACGGCGGCAACGCCGTCCGCGTGGCGGCCGATACCGTCGCCGTCGCCGGGGACGGCGAACGCCGGCATCACGCAAGCTGACGGCCTTTGGTCTCGGGCAGCCCCACCCACATCAGCGCCGCGACCAGGAACGCCGCCGACGTCAGGCCGAAGGCCGCACCGAACCCGCGCGTGTCGGCAAGCGACCCGATGACGAGCGGTGCGACCGCGCTCAGCAGCCGGCCGACGTTGTACGTGATGCCCATGGCCGTTGCCCGGATGGTGGTCGGGAAGGTCTCGGCGGCAATGGCCCCGAAGCCGCTGAAATAGCCTGTACCGAAAAACGCCACGAAGGGCCCGAGCAGCAGCACCGTCAGGGGATCGGTCGTGGAGCCGTACGCCCACACGAGCGCCGCCGCGGCGACGAGGTAGGTGACGTAGGTGGGCTTCCGGCCGAACGTGTCGCTGATGAAGCCGAACGTCACGTAGCCGAACCACATGCCCACCTGCATGAGGAGGACGAAGCGTGACATGGTGGCCGTCGAGAACCCCAGGCCCCCGCGCTCGACGGGAAGGGACAGGTAGGACGGCACCCAGAGATTCAATCCCCACCAGGCGAACATCGTCGCGGCGTTCATCGCGGTGAGGAGGACGGTCAGCCAGAGGAGGCCGGCGAAGGCCGATCGGGCCGCCCCGCCCGTGCGCGCTGTCGATGTTCGCGTCCAGATCTCGGGCTCGCGCACGTGCCGGCGAATCCAGAACGTGAAGAGCGCGGGCAGGATGCCGACGAAGAAGACCGCGCGCCATCCGAACCTGGGGAGAACGATCCACGTGACCGTCGCAGCCAGTCCATAGCCGATGGCCCAGCAGCTCTGCATCAGGCCGAGGACCTTGCCGCGGTGCTGCTCCGGCCACGTCTCGCTGACGAGCGCCGCGCCGCTTGCCCATTCCCCGCCCATGCCCAGGCCGAGAAAGATCCTGAAGATCGCCAGTTGGAAGACGTCCTGGGCGAGCCCGCAGGCGAAGGTGAAGACGGAGTAGATGAGGATGCTCAGCGAGAGCGCCCTGGTTCGTCCCAGCCGATCCGCCACGACGCCGAACACGAAGCCGCCGACCGCCGAGGCGGCCAGCGTGAGCGACCCGAGATAGCCGCCCTGCGTGAGGCTGATGTTCATCGCCGGGTCCTGGACGAGCGCCGACAGCACCAGCGCGTAGAGCATCACGTCGAACGCGTCGAGCATCCAACCAAGTGAGGCCGCGATCAGTGCCCGGCGGGATTCGACGGACGCTTCTGTCCAGAAGGTGAACACGCCAGAGCGTTCTATCACGGAACTTGTAAGGGTGGCCCTTCACACACGGAACTTGTGGAGGTAGCCCTTCACACGCGGAACTTGTGGAGGCAACCCTTCAGGGTTGCCTGCTCGCGATAGGATCAAGGGTTTACGTTCATGACACTCCCGTGGACTGCGTGGGTCATCGTCTGTGTCGTCTGGGGTACGACCTATCTCGCGATTCGAATTGCGCTGGAGACCGTGCCCGTCGTTCTCGTGGCCGGCCTCCGGTGGATGAGCGCGGGTCTGATCCTCGCCGCCGTCGTGTCCGCGAGAGGTGGACGTCTGCCGGCCCGGCACCTCTGGCCCGGACTGCTGCTCCTTGGCTTCCTCATGAACGTCATCGGCAACGGCCTGGTGGTGTGGGCAGAGCTGTACGTCGCCAGCGGGCTCACGGCCGTCGTCGTGGCCATGGTGCCGTTCTGGCAGGTGACGATTGAAGCGTTCATCCCGGGCGGTGAGCGGATTACCAGCCGTACCGTGGCCGGGCTCCTGCTGGGCTTCACCGGCATCCTGGCGCTCGTCTGGCCGGAACTGACCCTCGGCGGCGCGGCCATCGGCGGCATGGTGGGCGGCATCGTCGCGCTGCAGATTGCCTGCGCGGGCTGGGCTCTCGGCACCTCCTACGCCAGGCGACACCAGACGGCCGCCGAACCGCTGTCGGCCTCGGCCATGCAGATGATGTTCAGCGGCGTCATGCTGCTGGGCCTCGCCACGGCGCTCGGTGAGTGGGGGGATCTCACGTTCACGATACGAAGCGCGGCCGCGATGATCTACCTGACGGTGTTCGGCTCGGCGATCGCCTACACGTCGTACATCTACATCGTCTCGCGGCTGCCCATTTCCACGGTCTCGCTCTACGCGTACATCAACCCGATCATCGCGGTGGTGCTCGGCACGCTCATCCTCGACGAGCCGTTCTCGCTGCGCATCGTGTTCGCCTCGGTGCTGGTGCTGGCCGGAGTGGCCGTCGTGCGGGGAGTACAATCGGGCCGTGATTCGTCTCCCCCGACTCGCCGCACTGCAGCCTGAGGCCTCCGGTGTCGGCTACTTTCTCTGCACGAGCAAGGAGGTTCGTGCGGGACGAAGCGGGTCCGAGTTCCTGATTCTCACGCTGCAGGACTCGACGGGACAGGTGACCGGCAAGCTGTTCGACGACGTGGCCCGCTATGCCGCGGAGTTCGATGCGGCCGAGTTCGTCCGCGCGGAAGGCCGGGCGACCATCTACAACGGCCAGCTTCAGCTCGTGATCTCCACGATCCGTCGGGTCAATCCGGACCAGGATCGGCGCGAGGGCTTCCGCGAGGAGGACTGCATCCTGAGCGCGCCGCGGCCGCTCGACGAGATGTGGTCGGAGCTCTCGGCACGCGTGCGCGCCGTCGAGGATCCGAATCTGCGGGTGCTGCTCACGCGCATCCTGGTGGATCACGAAGCCCAGCTCCGCGAGTGGCCGGCGGCGCAGGCCATCCATCATGCCTACCGCGGCGGGCTGCTCGAGCACATCGTCCGGATGGCGGAGGTGGGCGTGTTCGTGGCGCGCGCGTATGGCGCGAGCGCGGATCTGGTCCTGGCCGGCGTCGTCCTCCACGACATCGGGAAGCTCCAGGAGCTCGCCTATGACATGGGCGTGACGAACTACACGCGTGACGGCAATCTCGTGGGGCACATCGGGCTCGGCCTGATCCTCGTGCGCGAGGCGACACGCGGCATGGCCGGCTTTCCGGCCGAGCTCCGTTCGGAGCTCGAGCACCTCGTGCTCTCGCATCACGGGACCCGCGATCACGGATCGCCCGTGGAGCCCAAGACCGTGGAGGCGTTCATCCTGGCCTCCATCGACGAGCTCGACGCGCGGATCAACCAGGTGCGGCGCGCGGTCGCGGAGGACTCCGGCGACGCGGAGTTCACCGGCTGGCACAAGCGGCTCGGCCGGGTGCTGTACAAGGGAGCCGGCGGTCACGGCTCATCGTAGGGCGGCTCGTCAGAGCCGCCTCCCGTGGCGAAGCTGAAGCTACGGCCCTACGGCGCGGAAGCCGAGCCCTCGTCCTTCGATCCGAGCGCAAAGGTCATCGTCCCGTTGATGACGATGCGATCGCCGACGCGGGCGCGGCCCTCGAGCACGCCCATACGGTTGCGCAGGCGCTTGACGCGGGCCTCGACCGTCACGACGTCTCCCGCGTAGACCGGTCCGCGGTAGCGGACCCGCTCGATGCCGCGGAAGAAGATGAGCAGGTTGCGGTGCTCGGGCTTGGCCAGGATCAGGATGGCGCCCACCTGCGCGACCACCTCCGTCAGGATGGTCGGCGGAAGCGTCGGCCGGCCGTCCGGCGACGTGGTCGACAAGTGCGGCTCGTTGACCGAGACGTTCTTGATCCCGACGATGCGCGTGTCGGGTTCGAACTCGACAATCCGATCTACGAGCAGGAAGGGATAGCGATGCGGCAGAATCCGTGCGATCGCCGAATAGTCGAGGGGGAGGCTGAGGGACGGATCGACCGGGAGCGCGCCGGCGGCCGGCGTGGCGACATCGTGATTCTGCATGCTGAAATCCGGGCTCCCTCAGTATACTTCCCGCTCTGGAGGCAGCCCATGCGGATGATTCTCGCAACCGCGATCGTCGCTCTCGGTGTCGCCGTACCGGCAGGCGCGCAAACCCGGCCCGTCACCATCGACGATGTCCTCGATCTGAAGGTCGTGGGGAGCCCGGCGGTCTCGCCCGACGGACGCCACGTCCTCTACACGGTGAGGCAGTGGGAACCGCCGTCCGACCGCGAGCCCGATCGTCGCGAGGCGCGCACGCGCATCTGGATGGTCCCGGCCGCGGGCGGCGCCGCGCGTCAGGTCACGTTCGGCAGCCGTGGCGACCAGGAACCGGCGTGGTCGCCCGACGGCCGCTACATCAGCTTCCTCTCCGCGCGCGGTACGGGAACGGGTGACGAAGAGCCGAAGGCACAACTCTACCTGATGCGCGCCGATGGCGGGGAAGCGCAGAAGGTCACCGACATGCCCGAGGCCGTTGCCGCGTACCGCTGGTCGCCGGACAGCCGGCGGATCGCGTTCGTCTCGACCGATCCGCGTTCGTCCGACGAGGCGGCCGACATCAAGAAGCGGGACGACGAGCGGGTGTTCGAGAACGACTTCCGGTACCGCCAGCTGTGGGTGATCGACGTCGACCAGCGCAAGGCGACACAGATCACCGAAGGCCGGGACCGCACGGTGTCCGGACTGCCGTCGTGGTCACCGGACGGCACTCGTGTCGTGTTCGCGGCGGGTGTCACGCCCATGCTCCGCGACACTCGCCGTGACGTGTTCGTCGCGGACGTGGCGAGCCGGCAGGTGACGAAGATCAGCACCAACTTCGGGAGCGATACCAACCCGGAGTGGTCGCCCGACGGCAAGTGGATCGCCTGGACGGCGGAGTTGAATACGTCGGCGCCGATCGGCGACGGCACGCCGCCGGGCGTCGTGACGCAATCGCGACTGATGCTCTACGACACGGCGGACCGGACGATCAAGGACCTGGCGTCGCCGTCGTTCGACGTCGAGCCGGGCGCCCCGAAGTGGACGCCGGACAGCCGTCGCATCCTCTTCAATGCGGGACAGCGTGCTTATGCAGAGATGTTCGCCTACGACCTGGCGGCATCGAACTATACGCAGCTCACGAAGGGGCGGACGGTGCGCGGCGGCTCGCTGAGCGCCGATGGCACGGTAGCGGCTGTCATCATGGACTCGCCGACCGAGCCGGCGGAGATACACGTCACGGACGCAGCCTTCGGAACGTTCCGTCGCCTCACCGACACCAATCCCCAGGCCGCCTCGTTCGCGCTGGGTGAGTCCGAGGTCGTCACCTGGAAGAGCACCGACGGCCTCGAGGTCGAGGGCGTGCTGCTGAAGCCGGTGGGATACACGGCCGGCAAGCGGTACCCGACGCTGGTGGTGGCCCACGGCGGACCGGCCGGCGCCTACGTCAACAACTATCGCGTGGGCGGGCTCGAGGGCGGCCAGTTGTGGGCCGGGCAGGGCTGGGCGGTCTTCTATCCCAATCCCCGCGGCAGCACGAACTACGGCGAGCAGTTCCTGCGCGCCAACGTGAACGACTGGGGAGGCGGCGACTACCGCGACATCATGTCCGGCGTGGATGCGCTCGTCGCGCGAGGCATCGCGGATCCGGATCGGCTGGCGCACATCGGCTGGAGCTACGGCGGGTACATGACGGCGTGGGTCATCACGCAGACGCCGCGCTTCAAGGCGGCCATGGTCGGTGCCGGCCTCACCAACATGTGGAGCATGTACGGCACCAACGACATCCCGAGCGTGCTCATCGGCTACTTCGGGGGCATCGTCAATCCGAAGACGCTGCCGCTCTACATGGAGCGATCGGCCATGACCCACATCGACAAGGTCGTCACGCCCACGCTCATCCTGCACGGGGCCAACGACGACCGTGTGCCGGTCGGGCAGGCCCTCGAGCTGTACCGCGGCCTCCAGGATCGCGGCAAGACGTCCGAGCTCGTCTTCTATCCGCGCGAGGGCCACGGGATCAGCGAGTACTATCATCAGAAGGACCGTCTCACCCGGATTCAGGACTGGGTCACGCGCCACACGCTGGGAGACGCCGGAAGGAAGACCACGAGCCAATGACAGAGCCGACGGGCAGGCTGCCGCAGGGAGGATCGTCCGACTCCCAGGCAGGCCTGCCCTCCATCCGCAACGCGGCCGAACTGGCCGTCCTCACCGAGCTCGGCCGCGAGGTCACCTCGGTGCTCGACCTGAACGAGCTGCTCGAGAAAATCCCGCAGCTCATCGCACGCCTCACCGAGTTCACGGTCTTCTCCGTGTACCTCCTCGACGAGAAGCGCCACGATCTCCACATCGCATACGCAGTCGGCTACCCCGAGGAGATCGTCCGGAATTTCCGCCTGCAGGTGGGCCAGGGCGTGGTCGGCGCGGCCGTCGCCGACAAGCGTCCGATCATCGTGGACGACGTCAGCCTGGAGCCGCGCTACCACCCGCTCGTGCCGGGCGTGCGGTCACAGCTCGCCGTGCCGCTCAGGCACAAGGGCCAGGTGATCGGGGCCATCAACCTGTTGAGCGACCGCGTCGGCGAGTTCACGGAGCGCGACGAGGTCATCATGCGGCAGTTCGCCGCCCACGTCGCCCAGGCCATCGTCAACGCGCGGCTGTTCGAGTCCGAGCGCGAGTACTCCGACACGCTGGAGACCCTGGCCGAAATCGGGCGGGAGATGAGCGCCATCCTGGACCTCGACGAGCTGCTCACCAGGCTCGCGCACCTGGTGAAGCGCATCATCAACTACCAGACGTTCGGCATCGCGCTGCTCGATCAGGACTCCGACGAGCTCGAGATGAAGATTGCGATCCGCTACGGCGAGGACGCCTCCGTCCTGGCGGCGGTCAAGCTGGGCGAGGGCATCGTGGGTCACGCGGCCCTCGAGCGCCAGCCGATCGTCGTGGACGATGTCACGAAGGACCCGCGCTACATCAACGCGGTCAAGGACGCGCGGTCCGAGATGGCCGTCCCCCTGATGCTGAAGGACCGCTGTATCGGCGTGTTCGACCTCGAGAGCCCGGAGCTGGGCGCGTTCAGCAAGAAGCACGTGGAACTGCTCACGCTGCTCGCGTCACAGGCCGCCGTCGCGATCGAGAACGCCCGGCTGTACGAAGCGCTCAAGGAGAACGAGCTCAGGCTGGACAAGGAAGTGCGGTTCGCCCAGCGCGTGCAGATGGCCCTCCTGCCACAGGAGCTGCCCAAGCGCCTGAGAGGCGTCGACGTGGCATGGCACTTCGACCCGGCACGCGAGCTCGGCGGCGACATGTACGACTTCCTGTCGCCCGAGCCGAACACGCTCGTCGTGTCGGTGGGCGACGTGTCGGGCAAGGGCGTGCCCGCCGCGCTCTACAGTGCCTTTGCGGGCGAGCTCGTGCGCGGCCGCACGTTCCGCCGCCGGCTCGAGACGCGCCGGAGCTCACCGGCCGTCGTGCTGAATGCGATCAACCGGATCCTGCACGAGCGGCAGCTCGAGGAGTACTACTGCACGCTCTGCTACGCGATGTTCGACTTGAAGCGCCGCCAGGTCACGTTCGCCAATTCAGGATTGCCGTACCCGGTCCGCTGCACCGGCGGCAAGGCCGTCCAGATCACGATGCCTGGCGTGCCGCTCGGTTCGTTTGCCGGCTCCACCTACGACGAAATCGTCGTGGACCTCGAGCCCGGCGACGTGTACGTCTTCTGCTCGGACGGCATCTTCGAGACCTTCGACGAGGAGGGGCGGGAGTTCGGGGCCGGACGGCTGATCGAGGTCATCGAGGCGATGCACGACCGATCCGCAAAGGACATCGTGTCGGGCATCTTCACGGCCGTGCAGGAGTTTCGAGGCTACGCCGACCAGACCGACGATCAGACCGTCGTCGCGGTGCGAATCACGAAAAACTAGGGTGCCCGAGGTGCCCGAGGTGCCCAAGGTGCACGAGGTGCACGAGGTGCACGAGGGTGCCCCGGGTCCCCTCTGCACGCGGCACCAGTGCACCCGTGCACCTGGGCACTTGTGCACCTGGGCACCTGGGCACCAATTTATGGTTCTAGTGGTGCTCGTCGACCGCGACCGCGGCGCTCAGGTAGATGGCGCCGAGGATGAGGAAGATGAACGCCTGCAGTGTCCCGACGACCAGGCCGAGGAACTGGATGGGAAGCGGCATCAGGAAGGGGACGATGCTCGCGATGATGAGCACGACCAGGTGCTCGCCGAAGATGTTGCCGAACAGGCGGAGCGTCAGCGACAGCACGCGCGACAGGTGGCTGATGATCTCGATGATGAAGATGAGCGGCGCCATCACGATCGGCACACCCGGCATGATCGCGAAGTGCTTGATGTAGTTGAGCGGGCCCTGCGCGCGGACGCCTTCCATGTGGTAGTAGAGCCAGAGGGTGATCGCGCATGCGAACGGCACGTTGATGTTGCTCGTCGGCGCGCCGAGGCCGGGAATCTGGCCCATCATGTTGCCGATCCAGATGAACACGAAGAGCCCGCCGAGCAGCGGCAGGTACCGCCGGCCCTTGTGGCCGATGTTGCTCTCGAGCACGCCGACGAAGAAGCCGACCACGTCCTCGAGGAGGATCTGGAACTTGCCGGGATTGTCCACGCTCAGTCTCGACTTCACGATCAGGCCGAGGACGAGGACGATGAGGCAGATGAGCGCGGAGAATACGATGTGGTCCGGCACGTGGATGTGCAGGGGAGCCAGCAGCGCGTTGACGAGGGCAACAAGTGGAGACGGGTGTTCGAGTGCTTCCACGGCCCTGAGATTGTACTAGATTTTCACAAGCCCCGGTGGGGCCACCGTAAGCCATTGTCAGGCGGACCTTTAGGTCCGCCCGAGCCACCGGCGGAACTGAAGTTCCGCCCTACACGAGCCGCCGTCTTGTAACTTTGAACTGCGAACTTTGAACTGGCAAGCCCGATCAGCAGGGCGATCCAACCGGTGGAGAGCCCTGGTGAGTTGAGGGCACGAAGAGGCGCCGCGGACGGATCGTGAACGGAGCGCCGGGGAACACGATGCCAGCGCCTGCCTGATAGTGTGCCCACGGTGATCCGCCGCGGCTGGGAATCAGGACTACAACTCCCGTGCCAGCGAGATTTGCGCCGGGAAACCGGCCGGGATGCACCGCTGCCGCCGCGTCCGTCCACGTGGATGGACGCCGACCGTCCGGGGATCAATACACTCCGAGGTAGCGGTCCATCTCCCATGGCGAGACGTGCCGGATGTAGTCGGCCCACTCCTCGCGCTTGGCCTCGAGGAAGTGCTGAAAGATGTGTTCGCCGAGCGCGTCGCGCACCAGGTCGTTCTTCTCGAACTCGTCGAGCGCTTCGCTGAGGTTTGCCGGCAGGTCGTCGATGCGCAGGTGCCGCCGTTCCCGGTGGCTCATCTTGTAGATGTTCTTGTTGACGGGCGGCCCCGGGTCGAGCTGCTGCTCGATGCCGTCGAGTCCGGCGCGGAGCATGACCGCGAGCGCGAGGTACGGATTGCACGACGGGTCGGGCGTCCTGAGCTCGATACGCGTGTCCGCGCCGCGAACGGCCGGCACGCGGACGAGGGGACTCCTGTTCTTCTCGGACCACGCTATGGCCGTCGGCGCTTCGTAGCCGGGCACGAGTCGCTTGTATGAATTGACCAGGGGATTGGTAATCGCGCAGCTGCCTTTGGCGTGCTTCAGGAGGCCGGCAATGTAGTGGAGGCACGTGGCGCTCAGCTTCCCATCGGCGTCCGGATCGTGAAAGGCGTTGGTCGTCCCGCGGAAGAGCGACTGGTGCGTGTGCAGGCCGGAGCCGTTGACGCCGAAGATCGGCTTGGGCATGAAGGTCGCGTGGAGATTGTTGCCGAGCGCCACGTTCTTGACGATGAAGCGGCACGTGCTCACGTTGTCCGCCGTGGCCAGCACATCGTCATCGTCGAAGTCGATTTCGTGCTGGCCGGGCGCAACCTCGTGGTGGGCCGCGGCGATGTGCATGCCCATCTGCTCGAGCGCGAGCACGATCTCGCGCCGCACGTCCTCGCCGAGGTCCACGGGCGCCAGGTCGAAGTAGCTGGCCGAGTCGTGCGTTTCGGTCGTTGGACGGCCTTCGCGCCTCAGGAAGAGGAAGAACTCCGCCTCCGGTCCGGCGCGCATGGAGAAGCCGCGTTCGGCAGCCAGGCTCATCGCGCGCTTGAGCGTGGAGCGCGGGCAGCCGGCAAAGGGCGTCCCGTCCGGATTGGCGATGTCGCAGATGACGCGGCCGACGCGTGCCCCGGCGCCGCTGCCCGAGGCGCCGAGATTCGTGAGCGGCAGGATCTCGAACGTGGCGAGGTCCGGCTTCAGGTACATGTCGGACTCTTCGATCCGGACGAAGCCCTCGATGGAGGATCCGTCGAACATGATGCGCCCGTCCAGCGCCTCGCCGAACTGCCGGTCCGGTACCTCGACGTTCTTGATGACGCCCAGGATGTCGGTGAACTGCAGCCGCAGAAACTTGACGCCCTCGCGCTCCGCGCGTTCGAGGAGGCTCGTCCGGAGGTCCTCTTGATGCCTGGCCATGCTCAAATGTAACCGGGACAGGCACCGATCGGCCGAAGACGCTGCAGTTTCCGTCCGTCGAGCATCGGTGACTACCGTGGAAGTGCGAAGGCGACCACGGCGTCGCCGATCGCGAGGCCAGCCTTGCCGTGCCCGCCGGCGGCGATGACGACGAACTGCCGCCCGTCGCTCGCGAGATAGGTCATCGGCGTCGCGATCGCGGCAAACGGGAGCCTGGCCTGCCAGGCCTCGGTGCCTGACGCCAGGTCGAATGCGCGCAGGCGCTGGTCGAGTGTCGCGCCGATGAAGACGAGGCCGCCGGCCGTGACAATGGGTCCGCCGCTGTTCGGCAGACCGATGGGCGGCGGGCCGGCAAGCGCCATCATCGGATGGCCGTCCGGCAGGTGGCCGAGCGGCACCTCCCAGGCGAGGTCACCGGTGTCGAGATCCACGGCCGCCAGCGTCCCCCATGGCGGCGGACTGCACGGGATCCCGTCGGAGGTTTCGAAAGTCTTGCGGCGCATGCCGAAGGGTGCCTCGCGTTGTGCACCGAACTCCCAGTTGCCACCCTCGGCGCGCGCCGCGTCGAACCTGTCACGCGGGATGAGCTGAACGAGCGTGGCGATCCTGGACGTGTTGAGCACGAGGCGTTGTCCCGCCGGCGCGAAGGCGGCGCTTCCCCAGTTGGTCCCGGCACCGTTACCGGGAGACATGATCGTGCCCTGCAGGCTTGGCGGCGTGTAGATGCCCTCCGATTTCAGCGGTGCGGCCAGTCGCCGGCACTCTGCGCGCGCCTCGTCGGTCGGGCCCCAGACGGTGTCTGGTGTCAGCGGGCCGTGAGGCATCAGCACCGGCAGGCCGACCGACGCCGGCTGTGTCGGCCATGCCCGCTCCCCTTCGATATCGCTCGGAGGAACCGGCTTCTCCTGAACCTCGAAGAGCGGTTCGCCAGTTGCGCGGTCGAGCACGAACAGCCAACCCGTCTTGGTCGGCTGTGCCACGGCGGCGATCGTGCGTCCGTCGCGCGTGACGTCGACGAGCACGGGCTGCGCCGCGATATCGTAGTCCCACAGATCGTGGTGCACGGTCTGGAAGGACCACACGACCTCACCGGTCGATCCACGGAGCGCGACAATCGAGTTGGCGAATGCATTGTCGCCGGGACGGAGACCACCGTAGAAGTCGGGGCTCGGGCTGCTCGTCGGCACGAACAGCAGATCGCGCGCGGCGTCGACGTTGATGACCGACCAGGCGTTGGCCGCGCCCGTCACGCCGGGCTGGTGCGGCACCGGGTTCCATCGCCAGCGCTCCGCGCCCGTGCGCACATCGAACGCGCGCACGACGCCGTTGCCGGTGTCCGCATGCCAGTTGTCGCCGATGGACGACCCGACGACGATGAGGTTGTCGATGATGGCGGGCGGAGAGGTGACCTGATAGTCAGGCGGGCTTCGGACGTCGAGCCCGTCGTGGAGGCGCACCGTGCCGTTTGTCCCGAAGTCCGCGCACGGCGTGCCTGTGACCGCATCGAGCGCGATGAGGCGGGCGTCGATGGTGCCGGCGATGATGCGCCGGGAGCAGGGCGCATCGTCTGTCGCGCCGGTCGTGTCCGGCGCGCGCCAGGCTGAGACCCCGCGCGAGGTGACCTCGCTGTAGCTGACGCTTCGGTCGACCGCGGCGTCGTAGGTCCAGATCTCGGCGCCGGTCTGCGGATCGAGCGCGATGATCCGGCCGTAGGCGGTCGCGAGATACAGTCGCCCGTCGAAGTGGAGCGGCGTCGCCTCGAAGGTGAGCTTCCCGCCGTCGCGCGCATTCCGGCCTGTTTCGCCTGTGTGGTAGGTCCACGCGACAGCCAGTCGCGAGACGTTTGCCGGCGTCAGTTGTCCGGCGGGCGCGTAGCGGGCGCCGGATGGTCCCGCGTAGGCAGGCCACTGGTCGGGCGATGTCGCGCTCGCCGGCGGGGATGCCGGGGGCGCGGAGCAGGAGGTGCAGAGGGTGAGAAGAATCGCAGCGGCGCCCAGGTTGGGGCCTGCGTGGCGGCGGGTCTGCTCGTGCATGCCGTCACTGTGAACGAGAAAGGCTGAGTGCACAAGTTGCCCTCTTCCTCCCGATTCCAGGACGATGGCATCGTCGTCGAGGTCGAGAGAGACGGATATCATGGCGCGACACGGTTCTCACGATGTAACCGAACTGGAGAGGGTATCTCCGATGACCGTTTCCGAGGTCCTGGCTCTGCTCGACGCTGAACGCGACGAGCGTGGCATGAGCAACTGGGAGAAGCTGGGCTCGAGCACCGCGGGGATGAGGAGCTACGGAATCGGGCTCACGCGGCTGCGCAAGCTGGCCAAACGGATTGGGCGCAACCGGGAGCTCGCGCACGCACTCTGGAAGTCCGACGTCTACGAAGCCCGAGTGATCGCGCTTCTCGTCGACGACCCCGCGCGAATCACCCGTGAACAGGCCGAGAAACAGGTCGAAGAGCTGGCGGGCGGCATGCTGGCGTACGTGTTTGCTTCCTGCGACGCGACGCTCGCGAAGACCTCATTCGTGGTCGAGCTTGCCGACCAGTGGATCAGGAGCGACGACCCCGTACGCCGCGAGTGCGGTTACGGGTTGCTCTACGAAGCGTCGAAATTCTCCGGCAAGAAGGCGCCGAGCGAGAAGTTCTTCCTCGCCCATGTCGAGCGCATCGCGGACACGATCGCGACCGAGTCGGAGAGGATCCGCCTGTCCATGGGTACGGCGCTGATGGGGATCGGAAAGCGGAGCGCTCTGTTGAACCAGGCGGCTCTGAAGGTTGCGCGGGACGCGGGGCCCATCGAGTTCACCACACCCACCGGCGAGTGCGAGCCGTTCGACGTCGTCAAGCATCTGACCACCGACCGGCTGAAGGAGAAGTTGGGGGTGTAAACGGAAGTCTCGGCGGCTTCGCGTTGCTGAACGACCGTCGGCTGTTCCGACAAACGTGCGGCGACCGATCCCGTTCGAGGGCTTCTCGCCAGTATCGGTGTCTATGCGTCTGTTGCCGATTCAGGCAGGATTCCGCGTGCGTCGGCAAAGCCGGCGAATGCGTCCGCCACGATGCGCTCGATCCGCCCGACGTCATCGTCCGTGAGTTCCTCGAACTCGCCCTGCCGCCGCGTCTTCGACAAGGTGCCGCCGTTCTGGCGAATGAAGAGGACCAGATTCGTGGCAATCCGATCGGGCATCTCCACGGTCTCCATGACGCGCTGAATCGCCTCGTCGTGCCGGCGCAGGTAGTCGATCTCGCGCGGCAAGTCCTCGTCCACGGTGCGTTGGACGCAGGCGTACAGGAACTCGGCTGCGGCCGTGCCATCGAAGTAGCGATAGAAGTCGGCCGTGTCGTTCAGGACCTCCACGTTCCGGACGATCTCGTCGAGCGTCAGCGGATTCCTGCCAGCCTGCAGCACGGCGCGGCCCCAGCGGTCGAGACGGTTGCGCGGCGGCCGTTCGCCTTCGATGCAGAAGCTGGCCCGGCTGTCGGCCAGGAGCAGGAAGCTGGCGGCTCGCGCGACCAGATGCCTACCAGTGCGGCCCACCGTGTCGCGGGCGCGGGCGGCCAGATCCATGGAGAGGTAGTTCGCCAGCGCCGGCGTGCGCCCGATGACCGGACTGAAGCGGCCGACGCCCAGCAGGTTGTCGCGCACGCGATGCCTTTTGGACAGGCGTGGCCTGCCAGTGAAGTACGCCTTGGTGTCGAGCACGTCGACCGCCGGCACCCGTGGCGCGTCATCGACGTCGAGGCGTCGACCCGTGAGCGTCTCGTACAGGAACCACGCCCGTCGAACGGGCGCCGATGTCGGCGACGCGAGGACGAGGGCCTCGAGGACCTGCTCGGGCAAGTGCCTCGAAGATGCGCCGGAGGACGAGGAAGTCGATGGGCTCGCATCGACAGCTATATAGTTTGCGTCGAAAACACTCGACCATTTCGCTATAGCGTCGAAAAAGATGCGCATACGGCAGGTCGCCGAGCTCGTGCGCGCAAGGAAGTAACTGGACGGCGCGGGGCCGCTGGGGAAGGGGTATCAGCTGAAGCCGTGAACAGGTGTCGTTGCTTCTGAGAGGCAACCCTGAAGGGTTGCCTCTACAAGTACGCACCTACAGGTACGCAACGTGCCGGCGACAATCACCGTCGCGCTCGGACGTCTTCTACGTTTTCGACTGCCACAACCCCAGCATCGCGCCTGTCGGGTCCGTGATGATGCTGAACCAGCCCATGCCCGGGACTTCGCTCACATCCTTCACCACCGTCGCGCCGAGCGAGGCCGCCTTCTGCGTACTGACCTTCACGTCGTCCACGATGACATAGGCGAGCCACGACGAGGGAGCGCCGGGAACCGGGTGCTGCATGAGGCCGCCACCCGTGCCGTCGCCAGGATTGATCGTCGTGTAGGTCATGCCGCCCATGTCCATGTCGTCCAGCTTCCAGTCGAACAACTGACCGTAGAACGCCTTCGCCTTTGCGGGATCCGTGGTGTTGAGCTCGACGTGAACGAATGGGTTGGCCATGGATGTCGCTCCTGCGATGAAGCCTACACCGTGAGCCGGATGGAGGCGTGACAGCCGGGTAAATTCCTGGGACGAAAGGGGACATCGCCCGGCCAACCATCCCCTGGAGCACGACGTCTCAACCCGTGGAGGGTTCGATGTTCAGACAGATCAGGTCGTGGTCGTTCCTCGGCGTTCTCGTTGCCGGCGTGAGCATGGGCCTCGCGACGCTCGTCGCGCAGGACAAGGCCGCGGAGCCGCGGCAGGAACGGCGAGTCTTCACGCTCGACGGGCGCGGCAGCCAGTTGGGCGTCACCGTGCGCGATCTCGCGCCCACCACGCCTCCCGACAGCGCCGGCGGCGTCCAGGTCGACGATGTGGACAGGGATGGGCCGGCCGCGAAAGCGGGAATCCAATCCGGCGACATCGTCGTCGAGTTCGACGGCGAACGCGTGCGAAGCGCGCGCCAGTTCACGCGCCTCGTGCGCGAGACGCCCGAAGGGCGTGCCGTCGAGATGACGCTGATGCGCGATGGCACACGGCGAACGGTCACAGCGACACCCGAAGCCGCCGCCTTCACGTGGAACATGGACATCGACGGCGATCGCATCCGCCGCGACATCGAGCGTGGTCTCGAAGGCATGCGCGGGCTGCGCATCGATCCGCCCGCGATGGACTTCCGTTTCGACAACGGCCGAGGCGGAGCGTTCAGGTGGACGCCCCGGCCCGGCCGCGTGGGCGTGACGCTGGCGCCGCTGACCGATCAACTCTCCGCCTACTTCGGCGCGGCCGACGGGGGCGTGCTGGTCTCGAGCGTGGCCGCCGACTCACCCGCGGAGAAGGCGGGACTGAAGGCCGGCGATGTCATCACAACCGTGAACGGCGAACGCGTCGAGGACGCCGGCGACGCCGTGCGCGAGATCCGGCAGGCCGACGGCGCGGAGATCACGTTCGGGATCGTTCGCGACAAGCAGGCATCCAGCGTGAAGGTTGCTGTCGAGCCGCGGTAGCCCAGGGCGTCGGACCGCGCGCGGCGCGGTTCGGCCCTCCTACGCCTGGGCGTGCCGGGGCGCGCCCTCGTCACCCTCGGCGTCCGCCGTCTCGCTCTCGCCGGTGGGCACCGGCGGCTGAAAGAGAGTCGCCATCTGTGCGGCGATGACGCCAGCCACGGCCGTGACCGTATCGAGGTCGCGCCCTGGCGGGACTTCGGCCGCGAGCACGCCCACCGTACCGGACGCGGAGACGAGCGGTACCGTCACCGCGTGCGGTCTCTGCCCGGCCGTCGATCGCCTGGATGCCGCGGACTTGAACGCCGCCACCGTGAGGTTCTCGTCGGACAGCGGGAGACTGCCGATGCGCCCGAGGGTTGTGGCGTCGTAGCCATGCGCGGCTGCCGGCGCGAGGTGCGTGCCGTCCGGCGACGCCACCCACACGACGAGGCCGGTTGCGCCGAGCAATTGCGCGCCTCGGCCGACCAGCGCATCGAGGTCCCCGACATTCGACACGCGGCCCAGATCCGAGCAGAGTCCCGCGAGCGATTCGAGAACGGGCAGCGACGCCGGGCCGGCTTCGCCCGCCATGCCTGACGACGCGGCGGCCGCGACGACCGCGGGACTCGCGTCGGGGGTAGAACCCGCCACGCCGATACCGCCCGGACCAGCACTCGGCACAGCCGTTTTCTCGTGGAGCGAGAGATCGAGCGCGTCTCCCTGAGATCGCGCCATCCGTTCGGCAACGGGCAGCGGGTGTGCCTCCGGCAGCGGCACGAGCAGAATCGCCGTGACCAGCCACACCGCCAGGAGCGCTCCCGCCAGCAGGGACTGCGTGTTGGTGATGCCGACGTCGGCCGACGCCGCCGTGCGGGCCAGGGTCTTCCTCGCGGCGCCGACCTGGTTCACGACGGCGTCGAGGCGATCGCGCGCGTCGCTGAAGATGATGTCGCCGGCGAGGAGGGACTGGCCGGACTGCACCGCCGCCCGCGCACGCACTTCCGCGGTGGACAGGCGATCGAGGTCGTCCATGGTTTGCGCGGCGAGCGGGTGGCCGGCAATCGTGGCCGCACCATCGACGTCCAGGATGCCGGTGCGGATGTCGGCGAGGAGCGTTGCCGCACGGGCGGACCAGAAGTCGAGTCCCTGCCCTGGAGCGACGTAAGCGTGGAGTGTGGCGCGCAGGTCAGCGAGCGCGTTGAGCGTGTTGGCCGCGGTCGCATCCGATGCCGCGGCCGCTCCGCGCGTGCTGCCGCGACGACGCTCGTTGAGCGTGGCCTGCCACGCCACGACGCCAGTCACGACGATCGCAACCAGCAGGACGAGGAGGCGAGCGGAACGGCGCTTCATCGCGCCTCAGAATACCCGATCCCCACGGCCTCGAATCGCTGGATCGTCGCAACCGACCGACGTGCGAGACGCCGGCGTCTGCCGCCGGCGCCGTCAGCGATCGCTCACGGACCCGCGACCTCTTCGGTGACGAGGCGAAGCGGAATGACCGCGGGCTCGGGTCCGTGCTCCATCTGCACGTTGTGTCCCTTCACGGGCGGCAGGTCCTGGAACATGTCGTTCCACTTCATCCGCTCCATGGGGTTGCTCGACTGCAGCCAGTGTTCGGCGCTCACCGGGACGTTGAAGGCCTGCTGCCCGAGCGACGCATATGCGGGATTGCCGGCCAGGGCCTCGGCCACGTCGGCGCGCACCTGCCGGGAGCTCGTGTACGTGTAGGGCAACCCGAGGGCCGCCGCAACGCTCGTCAGGATCTGCCAGTCTTCGACGGCTTCTCCCGGCGGGTTGATGGCCTTCGACACCGCCTGCACCATGCCCTGGTCGTTGGTGTAGGTGGCGTCCTTCTCGACCCAGGCCGCACCGGGGAGCACGACGTCGGCCGCCTTGGACAGCTCGGTAGCGAGGACACCCTGGTAGATGAGGACGGCGAGCTGCCCGCTCCGTCGCGCGTCGACAATCCATCGCACATCGCCGAGCGAACCATCCGGTCCGGGGTCCATCACGTAGAGCACCGACAGCCGGCCCTGTTCGACGGCCGCCTTCAGGCCCGACAGGTCGGCCGCGCCGTCGAGCCCGGCGCCGACCGCAAGTCCGAGGTCCTTCGCGCCGGAGACGTTGGGCGCATCGGTGACGGGCACCCGGAATTTCGTGTTCGCCGGCTGCTGCTTCTCGCTGCGCGTCCACGCGACGTGCAGGTGCGAAACGCCCTCCTCTCCCTGGAGGTCCGTCGCGAGGCGCCTGAGGAGGAAGATCTCTTCGTGCGACGCGTGCGCGGAGACGAGCATCCGTACCGACGAAGGATCCTTGCGGCCCGCGTCGTTGAGCAGGTCGCGAACCTTCACGAGCGCATCCTTCCACGTGACGGCCTGCTGCCCGCCGTCACGGGCCACGAGCTGCGGACGCCGCAGGCGGTTATCGCCCTCGACCCAGAGGTACTGGAAGCGACCGATGTCGCACATCCAGAAGTCGTTGACCGCCGGGTTGTATCGGGGCGTGATGCGCACCAGCCGCGATCCCTTCGCCCATTCCGGCTTGGCCTTGAGCCAGGCGGTGGTGCTGCAGCCCTTGGAGCAGAGCGTGCATGTCGTGTCGACGGCCTGCGGGTTGTCCCACGGCCGCGATCGGAAGCGGTACTGCCTGGTCGTGATGGCGCCGACGGGGCAGACGTCCATCAGGTTGCCCGAGAGGACGGAGTGGATGCCCTGATCGTTGAACGTGGCAATCTCGCTGCCGTTGCCGCGGTTGATGACGCCGATCTGCGCGTCGCCGTCCACTTCGGCCATGAAGCGCTGGCAGCGGGTGCACATGATGCACCGGTTGCGATTGAGCATCAGCGTCGGGCCGAAGTCGACGTCCGCCTTGACGCCTTCGCCGTCGA
>CAZJBN010000027.1:0-38709 GCA_964543955.1 uncultured Bifidobacteriaceae bacterium | reverse complement strand
CAGCCGTGAGGTCGTCTCGGTCATCGTGAGGCGGTTCCACTTCGAGGCGCACGAGCAGGTATGTCACGTGCAGGAAGACGAAGAGCAGCCAGCCTGCCTCGGGGAACCCGTTGGCGCAGCGCATGCGCACGTGCTCGGCAGGCCTGACCTGCACGTCGAGCGTCTTCGAGAATAGCGTATTGAACGCGCGCACCTGGTGGCGGCCCGGTGAGACGGGACGGGTCACCGACTGCCCGTACCGGATGTTGCCCCACGGCTGACCGTCCACGAACAGGTAGATCTGCCGGTCCTGGACATCGTCTGGATCGTGGCGCGACACGGTGAGGAGCGTCTGCCTGACCGGCGTCAGCCGCGGACGTGCCGTGTCGACCCAGCCGTTGAACGCACGCTCCAGCTCTGCGATTTCGCCGGCAGCAGCGCCGGACTCGTCCACACGTGGCCTGGCGATCACTTGCACCAGCGGAACAGATCGGCCATCCCGCATCTCGAGCAGCATACCGCGTCGGATCGCGCGGATGCAGCCGTGAATGCCGACGCGCTCGGGCAGCTCTGCCGCTGGCGCTAGAATATCGAAGTGATGAAGCCCGTCCTTTCCTTCCTCGCCCTTGGCCTTCTGATCGCCGCGCAGCCTGCGGCGGACAACGCTCAACCGTCGCAGACGCCATTCGACACCGTCATTCGCGGAGGACGCGTGGTCGACGGCACCGGCGCGCCCGCGCGCACGGCCGATGTCGGCATCCGCGCCGGACGGATCGCCGCGGTGGGTGCGCTTGGCGACGCCCCGGCCAGCCGGGTCATCGACGCGACCGGCCTCGTGGTCGCACCGGGGTTCATCGACGTGCACACGCACGTGGACGAGATTGCCGAGCAGCCGGCCATTCCCCACTTCGTCCGCATGGGTGTCACGACCGTCATCGCCGGCAACTGCGGCGGCTCGGCGGCGGATCTGAATACCGCGTTCGCCGAGATCGAGAAGGCGCGGCCCGCGCTCAACTACGCCTCACTCATCGGCCACAACACGGTACGCCGCGAGGTGATGGGTACGGCCAACCGGCAGGCGACGCCCGAGGAACTGCGGCGCATGGAAGCGCTCGTGGCAAAGGCGATGGCCGATGGCGCCGTCGGCTTCTCGACAGGCCTCCAGTACGTGCCGGGCACCTATGCCGAGACGAGCGAGATTGCCGCCCTGGCCACGGTCTCCGCGCAGAAAGGCGGCGTCTACGCCACCCACATGCGCAACGAGGGGACCACGCTCGAAGAAGCGGTCGCAGAGGCAATTGCAATTGCCGAACAGGCGAACGGACGGCTGGAGATCTCGCATCTCAAGGTGGACGCCCCGAGTCGGTGGGGCGCGAGCGCCAAAGCCCTCGGCATGATCGACGCCGCTCGCGCCCGCGGGCTCGACGTCCACGCAGATCAGTATCTCTACGACGCGGCCAGCTCCAACCTGGGTATCCGCTTCCCCTCGTGGGTGCTCGAAGGCGGCCAGGCCGGAATCAACGAGCGGTTGGACGACGAGGAGACGTGGGCGAAGATCCGCGCCGAGATGCGGGAGCTCATCCGCGAGCGAGGGCTCGAGGACTACGCGTTCGCGCGCATTGCGGAGTACCGGACGGACCGCTCGTTGAACGGCCTCACCATTCCCGAAGCGGCGCAGAAGGTGCTCGGCGCCGCGGACCTTGCCACGCAGCAGGAGCTGATGCGGCGCATGCTGCGCGCCGGCGGGGCCTCCATGGTCTACCACTTCATGTCGGACAGGGATCTCGACGCGATCCTCACGCACCCGATGGTGTCGATTGCCTCGGATAGCGGCCTCAACACCTACGGCGAAGGCGTGCCCCACCCGCGCGGGTACGGCAATGCGGTGCGGCTGCTGGGCCGATACGTGCGCGAGCGGAAGGTGATCTCCCTCGAGGAAGCCGTGCGAAAGATGACGTCGCTCCCGGCCGATCACTTCGGCTTTGCCGATCGAGGCCGCCTGGCGCCGGGACAGGCCGCCGACATCGTGATCTTCGATCCCGCCACGGTCGGCGACCGCGCGACCTACCAGCAGCCGCATCAGTATCCGGTCGGCATCGACTATGTGCTCGTCAACGGCGTGGCGGTTGTCGACGACGGAGTGCAGACCGAGGTGCGCCCGGGGCGGGTCCTGAGGAAGTGAGAGGTGAGGAAGCGAGAAGTGAGAAGGCCGGACCTCTCACTTCTCACTTCTGACTTCTCACTTCTGACTTCCCAACCGGAGGGCTTCGTCACGAACCCTGCCGGGTGTCCATCCGGCGGCGCGAAGCTCGCGGATACCGGTGGCGCCGTCGGACTTGCTCAACTTCTCGGTCGCCGACTTCATGACGAGCGGGTGGTGCACGAAGCGCGGTGGTTCGGCCCGTCCGAGGAGTCGCGCCAGTCGGATTTGCCGCCCCGTTGACGTCATCAGGTCCTCGCCGCGTACCACGTGTGTGATGCCCTGCGCGATGTCGTCGACGACGACGGCGAACTGGTAGGTCCAGTTGCCGAGCCGATCGCGGATGAGCAGGTCACCGCACTGCTCCGACGGATCCTGCCTCTGGAATCCGCGCAGCAGATCGTCGAACGTCTCGACGCCAGGATCCATCCGGACGCGCCACCCCATGCCGTCGCCCCACGCGAGGCCACGATGGCGACAGGTGTTCGGGTAGCGGAGCTCGGCGCCAGGCCCGCTCGCGGCACGACTGTCCCCAGCGGTTTCGATCTGCGCGCGCGTACAGCTGCACGCATAGACCAGACCTTCCGCCTCGAGCCTGGCGAAGGCATCGTGATACAGGCTCTCACGCTCGCTCTGCCGCACCAGTGGTTCGTCGGGCTCGAACCCGAGCCACGCCAGGTCCTCGAGAATCGCGCGCTCGTACTCCGGGCGGCTGCGCTGTCGATCGTGATCTTCGATGCGCAGCAGCACCCGTCCGCCGGCCCGGCGTGCCAGCCCCCACACGGCGAGCGCGTTCACGACATGACCGAGATGCAGGTAGCCGGTGGGAGCCGGCGCGAAGCGCGTGATCACCGTGCTACCCTACCCGCCACGGAGGCAGGATATGCGATGTGCGATCGGCACTGGCACGGTGGCTGGCGTATTGGCGGCATGCGTACTGACCGTGGCAGCCCAGGGGCAGCAGCGGCAGCAGGGACCTCCGGCGGCGCTCAAAGCCGAGCGGACGATCGACGCCGTCGACACCGTCTTCACCGAGGAAATGCCATGGATCGAGGTCCGCGACGCCATCGCGGCGGGCAAGACCACGGTCATCGTCGGCACAGGCGGCCTCGAGCAGAACGGCCCGCACGTCGCGACCGGCAAGCACAATTTCGTCCTCCGCGCGACGACAGAAGCCACGGCGCGCGCGCTGGGGAACGCGCTCGTCGCGCCGATCGTGCCGTTCGTGCCCGAGGGCCGCATCGATCCGCCGAGCGGCCACATGTGGTACCCCGGCACCATCAGCCTGCGCGAGGAGACCTTTCAGGCGCTCCTCACCGACATCTGCAGCAGCCTCAAGACCAACGGCTTCCGCGACATCGTCCTCATCGGGGACAGCGGAGGGAACACCCGCGGCATGCAGGCCGTGGCCGACGCGCTCAACAAGCAGTGGGCCGACACGCCCGTGCGCGTCCATCACGTCGCCGAATACTACGAGGAGGACATCTGGAGCTACGACGAGCTCAAGCGCATGGGCATCGTGCAGCAACCCGACGTGAAGTCCGCCAGCCGCGACGGTGTCCATACGGACTACCACTACGAGTCCATCGTGGCGACCATCGACCCCGTGCTCATCCGGACCGAGCAGCGCATCAAGGCCGGCCAGTACAAGGTGTACGGCGTGGACATGCACCCGCCCGAGCGGACGGTCGAAAACGGCCGGAAGCTCGTCGACTACCGGGCCGGCATCACGGCAGCCGCCGTCAAGAAGCGGATTGCCGCCGCCCGCCCGTAGCCGGCCGTTCGAGCATCCGGTCCTGCCGTTCGCGCCAGCCGGCGGACCGGCAGCAGGGCGAGGCCCGTAAACTCGAGTGACGGCCATGACCGCCATCAGCCTGGCCTTTCTCGTCGTGTGCATCTTCGGGGCGTTCGCCTACGGGTCGTCCACCGTCATGGCGCTCCGCCAGGCATCGCCCGTGTGGACGGGGACCCGTCCCTCCCGGGGGCTGGAGCGCGTCGCGCTCGACCGTGTGAGCCTGGCCATGTTCGTGCTCTGCACGGTCTGGTTCGTGCTGAATGCCTTGTCGGAGCTGAGGCGGCTGGGCGGCGGCGTCTTCCGCGAAGGCTACCTGGACCTGGCGGTCCTGGCGCTGGCGTACTGCTTTCCGCCCATCATCATGCACGTCGTCTGGAAGGAGGCCGGGTGCAACCAGCCCAGGCCGGCACCGCGCGCGTGGTGGTGGCCGGTTGCCGCAATGTATGCGATCAGCCCGATCGTCGGGCTCGTGATCGTCGGGATGATTTTCGGGCTCCTGGACTTGCCGGGCCCGCTTGGCGCGTACATCGGCGGCAGCCTCGGGGTGCTCTTCACGCTGACGAGCCTCTACTCCATCGCCGTCATGCTCGGGAGGAGGTCGGCCGGCACGTCGAAGGATCAGCGCGTGAACACCGCCATGCTGATCCTGTTCGCGGCGCTCACCCTCATCTTCTTCGTCTTCTTCTTCGTCCAGGAGCGATCGCTCCTGATGACGGCGCTCGATCGCGTGTCGCGCGCGACGCCCGTCTTCTTCCTGATCGTGGCGGTCTACTTCGAGAACCGTTTCGAGTTCTACGACCTCGTCATCAAGCGCGGCGTCATGCTGGTCGCCACGATCGTGGCGCTCGGGGCGGTGTTCACGCTCGCGCAGCCGTTCATCGAGGGCCTGCCGGAAGGCGCGGTGCGGCCCTGGCTGGCGGCCATGGTGCTCGTCCCGGTCGTGATGCTGATGCCGTGGCTCTACGCGAAGCTCTCGGCCGGGCTCGACCGGCTGTGGTTCGACCGGACGTTCACACCGGTCGAAGCCGTCAAGCACGTGCTCGGCGCGATGCAGACGGCATCGAGCGAGGCGTCGCTCATCGCGGAGACCGAACGGCGCCTGGCGGACGTCGTCAGGATGCCAATTGCGATTCGTGTCGACGACCAGCCGCCGCCCGAGCAGGCGGGGGCGGAGGTCGAAGCCCGGACGCCGTCCGGCGGGCGCGTCCGCTTCATCTCGCTCGGGACGCCGGCCTCCCGCCTGCTGCTCAGCGAGGATGTCGCGATGCTGCGGTCGCTCGCGGGCGTCTTCGGCTTCATGCTCGAGACCGTTCGCCTGCAGCTCAAGCGGCAGGAGCAGGAGCTCGTCGCGCACGACCTTCGCCTCCAGACGAGCCGGAGCGAGCTCAAGGCGCTCCGCGCGCAGATCAACCCGCACTTCCTGTTCAACGCGCTGAACGCCATTGCGTCGCTCATCCACACCAACCCCGAGCGCGCGGACGAGGCTGTCGAGCAGCTGGCCGAAGTGTTCCGCTACACACTGCGCCGGTCGGACTCGGACTGGGCGCCGCTCGACCAGGAGCTGGCGTTCGCACGGGCGTACCTGGACGTCGAACAGGCACGCTTCGGGCAACGCCTGGCCTGCACGATCGACTCCGATCACGTGTCGCCAGCCCCGCAGGTGCCCTCGATGCTCCTCCAGACGCTCATCGAGAACGCTGTCAAGCATGGCGTCTCGCAGACGCGGGGACAGGGGCGCATCGACGTCGTCGTGCGAACGACGGGCGACTCGGTGACGGTGGAGGTCCGTGACAACGGGCCCGGGCCCGGACAGCGGCCGGATCCGCGGAGAAGCGGCGAAGGCTTCGGGCTGAGAAGCGTCCGCGAACGGCTGGCCGGCCATTTCGGCGACCGGGCGTCACTGACGCTGACGCGCGACGAGGCGGCTGGCGTCACCGTCGCGCGCATCACCATGCCGCTGGCACGGGTGGCCGCGTGATTCGCGCGCTCATCGTGGACGACGAGCCGCCGGCACGCGCGAGGCTGCGGCACCTGCTCGAGCAGGCCGGTGGCGTGACGATCGTCGGCGAAGCGGGAAGCGCCGTGGAGGCGCTGGACCTCATCCGCGATCGCGAGCCCGACGTCCTGTTCCTCGACATCGAGATGCCGGAGATGCGCGGCACGACGCTCGCGGCTTCGTTGCCCGAGCCGCGTCCCTTTGTCGTCTTCGCGACCGCCTACCAGCACTACGCGCTCGAGGCGTTCGCGTGCGATGCGATCGACTACCTGATGAAGCCGATCAGCCGTGCCAGGCTCTCGGACACGCTCACGCGCATCCGGTCGCGGATGGATCGGCAGACGGACCTCGAACGCGAGATCAGGGTGGCGTCGGCGCTCCAGGCCGACATGTGGCCCGGCGTGCTGCCTGCCATTGCCGGCTTCGACTGCGCGGCGGCCTCGCTGCCCGCGCACGGCGTCGGCGGAGATTTCTACGACGCATTCGCCCTCGACGAGGGGCGCTGGGGCCTGCTGCTCGGCGATGTATCGGGCAAGGGCGTTCCGGCCGGTCTGGTCGCCACGGCGGTGCAGGGGCGGGTTGCCACCGCCGCACGCCATGCCCGGCTCGAACCGGCCGAGCTCATCGAAACGCTCAATGCAGACGTCTACGCCTCCACGCAGGGCCAGCGATATGCGACGCTCGTCTACGGCAGTCTCGAACCGGACGGCCGCCGGCTGACGCTGGTCAACGCCGGCCACCCATCGCCGCTGCTCTTCGACGCGGCGGGGGCCTTCGAGCGAATCGGGTCGACGGGTCCGGCACTCGGCCTCATCGAAGGCGTGAGCTTCGCGGCTCGCGCGCTGATCCTCGAACCGGGCAGCCTGATGGTCACGTTCACCGACGGCGTCATCGAGGCGCTCGACGAGCAGGACGTGGAGTTCGGCGAAGACCGCGCGGCGGCCGAGGTCGCCTCCCGGCGTCATGAGCGCTCCTCGACCATTTGCGCGGCCATGCTGGACGCGGTTCGCCGGCACCGCGGCGGGCGCCAGTCGCAAGACGATGTGACGGTGATGGTGGTCAAGGCGGCGTGATGATCCGGGCCCTCCTGGTGGACGACGAGCAGCCGGCGCGCGAGCGGCTGCGCCAGTTGCTGGCGGCGCACGAGGACGTCGACGTCGTGGGCGAAGCCGAGGACGGCGTGCAGGCGGCCGAGCGCATTGCGGAGCTCGCGCCTGACGTCGTCTTTCTCGACATCCAGATGCCCGGTGCGTCGGGTCTGGATGTCGTCGGCTCGCTGGCGGCGCCGCGGCCGGCCATCGTCTTCTGCACGGCGTACGACCAGTACGCGGTGGACGCGTTCGAGCTCTCGGCGACCGACTACCTGCTGAAGCCCATCAACCGCGCCCGGCTCGCGGCCTCGCTGGATCGATTGCGTCACGCCGCCAGGGCAGGCGAACGCGAGCGCGCCATGGATGAGGCGACCCGCCGCGACGGCATGACGCCGACGCGATTTCTCGCGCGCCGCGGCGTGCGCCTGCGCGTCGTCCCGCGCGACGACGTCGTCGCGTTCACGTTCGACGAGGGCGTCACGCGGCTGCTGACGGCGACCGAGGCGTTGACCATGCAGCCCACGCTGGCGGCGCTCGCCCGCCGCCTCGACCCCGGCACGTTCTTCCAGATCTCGCGCACCGTCATCGTCCGGCTCGATGCGGTACGCGAAGCACGCCCGTTCCCCGATGGCACGGGCGAAGTCGTGATTGCCAACGGCCAGACGATTCCCGTCGCGCGCCGGCGCTGGAGGGCGCTGATGGAGCGCCTGGAGGGCTGAAAAAGGGGTCAGGCGTCTTTTTCGCGGTCGCGCACCTCGTTTCCCGCGAATACGCGGGCCGCGAAAAAGACGCCTGGCCCCTTTTCGCTATACTTTCTTCCATGACGCGACGGGAACTGATGGCCCTTGCCAGCCGCGCGGGCATGGCGGGTGCCTTGGCGCCGTTCCTGCCAATCGAGCACGCCCTCGCGGCCCGGATCCAGGCAAGCGGCGAGGACTGGGGCAAATCGGGCTTGATCCGGCACTCGGCACGTCCCCCGGACTACGAAACGCCCGTCAGCCTGCTGAACGACTTCATCACGCCTGTCGAGCACTTCTATGTGCGCTCGCACATGCCCGTCCCGGCGCCGGTCGACGCGGCCACGTGGCAACTGCAGGTGGACGGCGACGTCGATGCGCCGGTCGCCCTCTCGGTGACAGAACTGCGCCAGCTGCCGACCGTGTCGGTGACGATGACGCTCGAGTGCGCCGGTAACGGCCGGGCCTTCTTCGACCCGCCGGTCGCCGGACTCCAGTGGTCGCGCGGCGCCGTCGGCACTGCCCGCTGGACGGGTGCGCGGATGGCCGACGTGCTGGCCCGCGCGAAGGCGCGTGCGACGGGACGGTTCGTCCACATGCATGGCGCCGATCGTCCGCCCGGCAAGATGCCCGACTTCATCCGGCAGGTGCCAATCGACAAGGCCACCGATGCCGACACCATCGTGGCGTATGAGATGAATGGGCAGCCGATTCCATCGGTCCACGGCGCGCCGCTGCGCGCGATCATTCCGGGCTGGGAAGGCGCGTACTCGCTCAAGTGGCTCGATCGCCTGCACGTGTCGGCCACCGAGTCCGACAGCTTCTGGGTGGCCACCGGGTACCGCTACCCGACGAGGCGCGTCGCACCCGGAAGCGCCGTCGATGCGAAGGACATGGCGCCGCTGATGGGGCTCGCGGTCAAGTCGCTCATCACGACGCCGCTCGAAGGCGCGACGCTCCCTCCGGGCCCGATCGCCGTCGGCGGATTCGCGTGGTCGGGAGGGCCGGAAGTCACCGGCGTCGACGTCTCGACCGATCACGGCATCACGTGGCGGCCGGCCAGGCTGACCGGCGAGCAGCACCGCTACGGCTGGCGCCGCTTCGAGGCGACGTTCGAGGCGACGCGCCCCGAGTCCTGCCTCATTCTCTCGCGCGCCGCCGACGCGAGCGGCGCGGTGCAACCCGCTGTCGCCCACTGGAACCCTTCCGGGTACCTGTGGAACGCCTACGACCGCGTTCGTGTGACGGTGAAGGGCTGAGCCGCATGGCAGCAGTGCCCTCTGCACGCAGACTGTGGCTGGCCGCGGTGGCGCTGGCGGCGCTGGCCTCCGCGACGCCCCTGGCGCAGCAGGATGCCGTGCTGCCGGAGGCGCCCGGCGTCGAGATCGTCCGCGCGAAGTGCATCGGCTGCCACGGCGCCGACATGATTGTCGGCCAGCGGCTGTCGCCGGAAGGTTGGGGACGCGAGATCGACAAGATGGTGCGTTGGGGCGCGGCGGTCACCGACGCGGAGCGTGAGCCGCTGACGCGGTACCTGTCGCGCTTCGGACCCGTACCCGCAACGTCGCACGCCAGCGCGGACCAGGGCGAGGCCATCCTCACCAGGGCGTGCCTGGGGTGCCACGGCGTGGACATGATCGAAGGCCAGCGTCTCTCGACGGCGGGCTGGGCGCGAGAGGTCGACAAGATGATCCGGTGGGGCGCTGAGGTCAGCGACGCCGACAAGGACGCGCTCGTCGAGTACCTCGCGCAGACGTATCCCGTTCGGTAGCGCCATCCCGTCGTCGGACCCGCCGGCTGGACACGGTGTACGGGCCGTCATCCGAACTCGCCGCGGTTTGCACTAACATGCCGTGATGGCCCTCGCCGAGGCACCAGACACGACCACGCTCATCCGCGTACGCGACAGGCTCGACCAGTGGGTCCGGGAGGTCGTGCAGTGGCACTTCAACCCCGAGACCGGGTGCCCGTTCTGGCTCGAGTGGGCGGAGCGCGCCGGCTGGGATCCGAGGAACGAGGTGCAGGCGTACGCGGACCTCGACAAGTTCGGATCCTTTCAGGACGAATGGCTCCGCGGCGGTGACCCGCGCCGATGGGTGCCGAAGGGTCTCGCAGGCAAGCCTGTCTACGTGTTCGAGACCGGCGGCAGCACCGGCGTCCCGAAGTCGCGCATCAACGTGGACGACTTCCGAGTCGACTACTCCGCGTTCAGCGAGACGCTGCCCGATCGTCACTTCCCCAAAGGCGCCGACTGGCTGGAGATCGGCCCCAGCGGACCGCGGCGGCTGCGCCTCGCGATCGAGCACCTGGCCCAGCACCGCGGCGGCATCTGCTACATGGTGGACCTCGATCCGCGCTGGGTGATCAAGCTGCTGAAGTTGGGCGACATGGACATGGTCGAGCTCTACAAACGCCATGTCATCGACCAGGCGCTGACGCTGCTCAAGGCGCACGACACCATCAAGTGCCTGTTCACCACGCCCAAGCTGCTCGAGGCGCTCTGCGAGCGCATCTCGCTCCGCAAGGCCGGCATCACGGGCGTCTTCTGCGGCGGCACCGAGATGACGCCGCAGTTCCACCGGTTTGCCGTCGAGGAGTTGATGGAAGGCGCGTACTTCGCGCCGACCTACGGCAATACGCTGATGGGCCTGGCCACCCACAAAGTGCCCGCGCCCGAGGACAACTGGGCGGTAATCTACTACCCGCCGTCGCCCCGCGCGATGATCGAGGTCGTGGACCCGGACGACCCGTCGGTCGTCGTCGAGTACGGCGCGACCGGGCGCGTCCGCCTGACCACGCTCACCAGGGAGTTCTTCATGCCTCGCTTCCTGGAGCGGGACGAGTGCGAGCGTGAGCCGCCGTGCACGCAGTATCCCTGGGACGGGGTCCGGAACGTGCGGCCGTTCTCGCGATTCGAGAAGGCGGTCGTGGAGGGCGTGTATTGATCCACCTGCCGATTCTCCGTTGGGGCGTGCCGTACAGGAGCGTGGACCAGGCCGTGGTGCCGCACTTCCGCACGCGCGAGCCGTTCGTCACCGTCAGCCAGGCCAACGTCGGACTGATTCGGCGCGACCTGCTCCGGCAGGCGGAGGCACGTCGGCGGCTCCTCGCGCGTCCATCGGCCGAGCTCGTCGCGCTCGCAAAGCGGGCGGCCGAAATCTTCGTCGCCGACACGCTGCCACTCGACGAAGCCTCGGGCCAGACGCAGACGCCCCAGCAGTACGTGGAGCAGGTCACCGCGACGACGGGGCTGCCGTGGGCGAGCGTCCGCCGCAACATGGCCAAGGTGCACGGCGTCCTCAGCCGCGTGGACCACGTGCTCGACGGGCTCACGCGCGGGCTCGATCTCTCGATTCTCGATGAGGGCCTCGGTCGGACCGGCTCGAGCCTGATCAGCTACTTCGCGCGGGCGGACGCGCTTGGCGTCGTGCTGCCCAGCAACTCGCCGGGAGTGCATTCGCTCTGGGCGCCAGCCACCGTGCTCAAGATGCCGCTCGTGCTCAAGCCCGGGAGCGCCGAGCCGTGGACGCCGCTTCGCGTCATCCATGCGTACACGAAGGCCGGAGTGCCGGCGGAGGCGTTCGCGTACTACCCGGCCGACCATGCGGGCGGCAACGAGATCCTCCGATCCTGCGGGCGCGGCATGGTCTTCGGCGACGTCTCGTCCACGAGGCGATGGACCGGGGACCCGCGCGTCGAGGTCCATGGACCCGGCTACAGCAAGGTCGTCATCGGCCCCGATGCAGCCGACGACTGGGAGCGCGCGATCGACATGATCGTGGAGTCGGTGTCCAACAACGGCGGCCGTTCCTGCGTCAACGCCTCCGGCGTGTGGGTCACGCGGCATGCGGACCAAATCGCGGAGGTGCTCGCCAGACGCCTCTCAGAGGTCACTCCAAGGCCGGCGGACGATCCCGACGCCGTTCTGGCGCCGTTTGCAGATCCCGCGACCGCGCGGCGCATCTCCGCGATGATCGACCAGGATCTCGCGCCATCGGAGAGCGACGATCACGGCCGCGCGCGCGATGTCTCGGCCGGGGTCCGCGGGGCCGAACGCGTCGTCACGATCCATGGCGGAACCTACGTGCTCCCGACCGTCGTGCGGTGCGACGCCCGGCACCCGCTCGCGAACCGCGAGTTCCTGTTCCCGTATGTGAGCGTGGTCGAGGTCGAGCCCGAGGCCCTGCCGGAGGCGCTTGGCCCGTCACTCGTCGTCTCGTGCGTGTCGGAGGACGCGGCGTTTCGCACGCGACTGCTGGCCTCACCCCTCGTCGATCGCCTCAACCTGGGCACCATCCCGACGACAACGATTGGATGGGATCAGCCGCACGAGGGCAATCTGTTCGAGCATCTGTACGCACGACGGTCGATCCAGCGGCTGGCCTGACCGATGCGGCTCCTGCTCATTTCCGCCGGCGCGGCGTCGATGTACTGCGGCAGTTGCATCCGCGACAACGCGCTCGCCGCCGAGCTGATGCGCCGGAAACACGACGTCACGCTGCTGCCGTTCTACACGCCGACGCTCACCGACGAAGAGAACGTGAGCCGGGAAGACCGCGTGTTCTTCGGCGGGATCAGCGTCTACCTCGAGCAGCACCTGGCGCTCTTCAGGCACACACCTCGAGCCCTCGATCGCCTGTGGGACTCGCCGCGGGTCATCAAGGCGTTCACCGGCGGCTCGATTGCCGTGGACCCGAAAGTGCTCGGCGCCATGACCGTGTCGACCCTGAAGGGCGAGCAGGGGCATCAACGCAAGGAGATCGAGAAGCTCGTCGACTGGCTGAGGGACGAGACCCCGCCCGATCTCGTCAACATCCCGTACACGCTGCTCATCTCGCTCGCCGGCCCCCTCAAACGCGCGCTCGGCGGCGCCCCCATCGTCGTGACGCTGCAGGGCGAAGACCTGTTCCTCGACGGGTTGCCCGAGCCGTACCGTCGTGAGGCGATCGATCTCATCCAGGCGCACGTCGCCGACGTGGACCGGTTCATCGCCGTCAGCCAGTACTGCGGCGACTTCATGCGCGACTATCTGCGGATACCGGCGGCAAAGATACGCGTCGCCGCGCTGGGGACGACGCTGCCGGAGGTCGAGGAGCCGGCGCCGCTGGCGCGGGCGCCGTTCACGCTGGGCTACTTCGCACGAATGGCACCGGAGAAGGGCCTCCACGTGCTGGCCGAGGCCTACGCCATCCTCCGCCGCCGGAAGGGCCTGCCGCCATCGCGCCTGCGCGCGGCCGGCTACCTCGGCCCTGATCAGCAGACCTACTTCGACGGCGTGGTGCGGCAACTGCAGTCCTGGGGCCTCGCGGAGGAGTTCGAGTACGTAGGCGCCCCCGATCGCGCGGGCAAGTTCGCGTTCCTGCGTGGCCTCGATGTCTTCTCGGTGCCGAGCCCGTACCACGAGCCCAAGGGGCTGTACCTGCTCGAAGCGATGGCGTCGGGCGTGCCGGTCGTGTCGCCGAGTCACGGCGCATTCCCGGAGGTGATCCGGGCGACCGGCGGCGGAGTGCTGGCCGCCTCTTCGTCGCCGGCGGACATTGCCGACGCGATCTCCGAACTGTGGCAGGATCCCTCCAGGGCCTCGGCTCTGGCACGCCAGGGACGGGCCGCGGTCCGCAGGGACTTCACGCTCGCCCGCATGGCCGAGCGCGTCGAGACGGTTTACCAGGAACTGCTCAACGGGCGCGCGTGACGACCGAGGTTCTCGCGTCCAACGTTTCACTTCCCGCTTCCACCCGGTGCCCCTTGCTGTCGCTCTCGTCCATCACCAAGGATTACTCCACCGCATCCGGGCCGCTCCGCGTCCTCGACCACGTGAGCCTGACGCTCGACACCGGCGAGCCGGCAGCCATCACCGGGCCGTCGGGCTCAGGCAAGAGCACGCTGCTGTACATCGCGGGCGGCCTCGAACCGCCGACCAGCGGCACGGTGGAGATCGACGGCACCAACCCGTACTCGCTCTCACCCGTCGCCCTCGCTCGCTTCCGCAATCGCGATGTGGGCTTCGTCTTCCAGGATCACTGCCTGCTCCCACAGCTGACCGTGCTGGAGAACACGCTCGTGCCGACACTCGTGGGCGAGCGCGAAGACGATGCGGTCGATCGTGCCCGGGCGCTGCTGACCGCGGTCGGCCTCGAGTCCCGCACCGACCATCGCCCGGCAGCGCTTTCGGGCGGAGAGAAGCAGCGCGTCGCCATCGCGCGCGCGCTCATCCGGAGCCCGCGGCTCCTTCTCTGCGACGAGCCGACGGGGAACCTCGACACCTCGACGGCAGAGACGGTCGCCGACCTGCTGCTCCGCCTCCAGGCCCAGCGCCGCACGACTCTCCTGGTGGTGACGCACAGCACGACGCTGGCCGCGCGCTTCGCGCGCCGCTTGACCATGACCGACGGGCGACTGTACGGGACCTGACCTGGGGTCATGACACGCGCATCGCTCTGGCACTACCGCTTCATCAACCTGCTCGTCACGCTCGGCGTGGCCGTGGCGGTCGCGGTCCTTGCCGGCGCGCTCCTCGTCGGCGCCTCGGTTCAGTCGAGCCTGCGGGAACTGGCCCTGGCCCGCCTGGGCGCGGCCGACGTGGCCGTCACCACCGCGACGAGCTTCAGCGCGCGTATCGGCGACGCGATGCAGGCGGCGAGCCCGGACGCCATCCGGAACACGACCGCGCTCATCGTCTCGAGGGGAACCGTGTCGAGTCCCGACACCGGGCGCAGAGCGGCCGGCGTCGATATCTACGGCGTCGACGATTCCTTCTGGTCGTTCCACGGCGTCGCGCCCGTCGTGCTGGAGGGGCGAAGTGCCGCGATCAGTCCCGGCCTTGCCGCGGAACTGGATGTGGACGATGGCGCCCCCGTCATCCTCCGGGTGAGCGGTCCGTCGGAGATTCCCCTCGGCACCCTGCAGGGCCGCCGCGACACCGGCGGCGAACAGGTGCGCGTCACCGTGTCGCGCACGCTCACGGCCGATCGCATGGGCGAGTTCTCGCTGGCGCCGGGGCAGGGACCGGTGCTCACCGTCTTCGTACCGCTGTCGTTGCTGCAGCGAGAGCTCGACATGACCGGGCGCGCCAACATGGTCCTGGTCCAGCATGGCTCACGCGAAGACGGCGCCGGTGTTCCCGGGACCGGTGCGATCGAGCACGCGTGGATGGCCGCGGCAGCACTCGCAGACCACGACGTGTCGCTGCGCCGCGTGCCCGGCGATCGGGTGATGGCGCTCGAGGGCCGGGGCGGATTCATCGGGCCCGACATCGCCGCGCGCGTGCTCGCGACGCTGGCGCGCACGGGCCGGCGCGGCGTTCCGGCACTCACGTATGTGGCCGACAGCATTCGCATCGGCGACCGCGTGATCCCCTACTCCACCGTGACCGCGATTGACGTGGACGCCTACAACCGGCTGTCGGTGCCGAGCGGTCCCCCGGCACCGGGCACCGGCCCGCTGGGCGCCGGCGATCAGGTCATCCGGGGCAACCTCGACGTCCGCGTCGGCACGAAGGGCTCGCGCGTCACACGCTTCAGCGTCCAGGCGCCGGCGGCACAGCCGCGGCCACCGCTGTCGGCGGGGACCGGCGACGCCTCGGGACCGGTCGAGCCATCGACCGACGGCACCATCTGGCTGAACGAGTGGGCGGCGGACAACCTCGGCGCGCGTCTCGGCGACACCGTCTCGCTCGACTATCTCGTCTGGACCGACGATGGCGGGCTCGAGGAACGAACGGCGTCGTTCGCGCTGCAGGGCATCGCGCCGATGATGCGCATCGGCGGCGATCGCACGCTCACGCCGGACTACCCCGGCATTACCGATGCGACGAGCCTGTCCTCATGGGACCCGCCCTTCCCCGTCGATCTCTCGCGCGTTCGCCGCGAGGACGAGGCGTACTGGGATCAATGGCGGGCCTCGCCCAAGGCCATCGTCCCGCTCGAGGTCGGGCAGTCGCTGTGGGGCACGCGTTTCGGCAACGTATCGTCAATCCGCTTCGCGCTCCAGGACGTCGATGCCGTCACGGCCGCCGTCAGGTCCGAGTTGAGCGAGCGGGTGGCGGTGATGCCCGTCAGGGCCGAGGCGCTTGCGGCGGCCACGGGCACGACCGACTTCGGCGAGTACTTCCTCTATTTCAGCTTCTTCCTCGTCGTCTCGGCACTCTTGATCGCCTACCTGTTCTTCGCGCTTGGCGTCGAACAGCGCGCGCGCGAAGTCGGCGTGCTCTCCGCCATCGGGTTCACGCCGGCCGACATCCGCCGCGGCTTCCTTCGCGAGGGCCTGGTCGTCGTCGCGATCGGGAGCCTCGTCGGCGCGGCCGGCGCCGTCGGGTACGCGGCGCTCATCATGTTCGGCCTGCGGACGTGGTGGATCGACGCCGTCGGCACGACCGCGCTTCGCCTGCACCTGGACCCGGCCGCCCTGGCACTCGGTGTCCTGGGCGCTGCAGTGGCCGCGTTCGTCGCGCTCTGGCTGGGAACCCGCGCCTTGTCGCGCCGCTCGCCCCGGTCGCTGATTGCGGGCGCCAGCAGCGCCGACACGGCGCCGTCCACCTCGCGGCTGCCGACGCTGGTCGCCGTGCTGCTGCTCATCGCCGCGGGGCTGCTCGTCGCCGGTTCGATGACCGGCGCCATCGGCGCGGCGGCCGGGTTCTTCGCCGCCGGGGGGGCCCTGCTCGTCGCGGGGCTGTTGCTTGCACGCGCTGCGCTGCACGCGCGCAGCCGGGCAGCCGGCGCGAGGACGATTCCGAATGGCGTCTGGCAGCTGGGGCGCACACACGCGGCCTGGCGTCCCGCGCGCACGGTGCTCACCCTGTCGCTGATTGCATTTGCGACCTTCGTCCTGGTGAGCGTGGTCGCCTTCCGACGCGATGGCACCGCGGCCTCGCTCGAACCTGCGGGCGGTGTGGGCGGCTTCGTCCTGATGGCCGAATCGGCGGCCCCGCTGATGAACGACCCGAACACGGCCGAAGGGCGCGCCCTGATCGGCCTGGACGACTCGCCCTCCCTCGACGGCGTCACGGTGACGCGCGCGCGCCTGCGGCCGGGCGACGAGGCCAGCTGCCTGACGCTCTACCAGCCGCGCAACCCGCGGATCCTCGGCGTGAATCCGGCACACATGGAAGGGCGCTTCACCTTTGCCGGCGCCTCGCCGGACTCGAAATGGGCGCTGCTGGACACCACACTGGACGACGGCGCGATTCCGGCCATCGCGGACCAGACGACGCTCACCTATGTCTTTCACATGAAGGTGGGCGACGTCTTCGAGTTCGCGCCGGACGGCTCGACGCCGGTGCGCTTTCGCATCGTCGCGGCCCTTGCCGACTCGGTGCTCCAATCGGAGATCATCATCGGCGAGTCGGCGTTCGTCCGCCTCTTCCCGAGGCACGAAGGGTACCGCGTATGGCTCATCGAGGCGCCGGAGGCCCGTGCGGCCGAAGTCAGCGCGGTGCTCGAGGATCGGCTGGCCGACTTCGGCGTGGACGTCGTGGACACGCGCGCGCGGTTGTCGGCCTATCATCGAGTCGAGAACACGTACCTGTCCACGTTCCAGGCGCTCGGGGGACTGGGGCTGCTCCTGGGCACGCTCGGCGTCGGCGCCGTCCTCGCGCGCAACGTGCTCGAGCGCCAGCGCGAGTGGGGGTTGTTGCGGGCGGTGGGCTATCGTCCGGGCCACCTCGGCACCCTCGTCCTCGCCGAGAGCGCGACGCTCGTCGCCGGAGGCGTGGCGCTCGGTGCGGCGGCCGCGGCACTGGCCGTCGCGCCAGCACTCGTGGAGCGTGGGCAGGCTCTGCCGCTGGGCGCTCTTGCGGCGGTGCTGGCCGCGGTGGTCCTGTCGGGGTTGAGCGCGTCGCTCGCGGCGCTCCGGCTCGTCACCCAGGTACCCGTCACGGGGGCGATCAAGAATGAGTAGCGGCGGTAAAGGGGACGGGGCCGATCGCCGTATGGAGAGGTAGTCTGTCCGCGGCGGTATACCGGAGACTTTGCAGATGCGACAAACAGCCGGGCTTGTAGCGTGCACCGTGGCAATGCTCTCGACCGTCGTGTCGGCCAACTGGCCGACATGGCGCGGCCCGACGGCAGACGGCGTGAGCGCGGAGAAGAATCTCCCGGTCACCTGGAGCCCGACGGAGAACATTGCCTGGAAGCTCGAGCTGCCGCAGTGGAGCGGCGCGACGCCGATCATCTGGGGCAACACCATCTTCCTCAACGTGGCCGAGGCCGACCTCGACAACCTCTCGCTGTGGTCCGTCGACCGCCAGACCGGCCGCGTCAACTGGAAGAAGCACCTGAGCGTCGGCAACAACAAACAGCGCAAGCAGAACATGTCGTCGCCCTCGCCGGTGACCGACGGCAACACCGTGTGGGCCGTGACCGGCACGGGCTTCGTCCGCGCGTTCGACTTCGCCGGCAAGGAGCTCTGGATGCGCGACATCCAGAAGGACTACGGCCGTTTCGGCCTCAACTGGGGCTATGCGAACTCGCCCCTGCTCCTCGACGGGGACCTCATCGTACCGGTCCTCCACGGCATGAAGACGGACGACCCGTCCTACATCCTGCGTCTGGACGGGCGCACTGGCGAGACGAAGTGGAAGGTGGAGCGCCCGAACACGGCGATCCGCGAGTCGCCGGACTCCTACACGACGCCCGCGCTCGTCAGCGTCGGTGACCGAACCGAGATCGTCATCACCGGCGCCGACTGCGTGACGGGACACGATCCGGCAACGGGAAAGGAACTGTGGCGAGCCGACGGCCTCAACCCGCAGAACGACCCGGCCTACCGCATCGTCGCTTCCCCGGTCGTGCACCGCGACATCATCGTCGCGCCGACGCGCGAACGGCCGCTGCTCGTGCTCAAGGCGGGCGGACGCGGCGATGTGACCACGTCGCACAAGCTGTACGAATTCAACAACGGACCAGACGTGCCGACGCCGGTGACCGACGGCACGCTGCTCTACGTGGTCACGGACCGCGGCGTCGTCTATTGCCTGGAGCTGGCGACGGGCAAGGTGGTGTACGGACCACAGCGCCTGACGCCCGGCACCTACAGCGCATCGCCGGTGCTCGCCGACGGCAAGATCTACATCACGAGCGAGGACGGGGTGACGAGCGTCTTCCGCGCCGGGCCGGCCTTCGAGATCCTGGCAACGAACGACATGCAGGACTACACGCTGAGCTCGGTCGCGATCAAGGACCGGCAGGTGTTCCTGCGCACGGCCGGCTGGCTGTGGGCGATCGGCGCTGGCAATTGAAGACCTCCCGATCGCTCAATCCTCAATTCTGCGGCCGGTAGTACAGCACCATGCCGGCACCGACCGCCGTCATGATCACGCCGACGAAGAGCAGCGGGTTCGGCGTCTCCTTCGGCGGGTGCAGCGCCATCGTGATGAGCACGTTGATGACCGGCGCCCCACCGAACACGATCGGCATGACATAGGTCGGCAGCCCGCCCGCGCGGAAGGCGTAGATGATGCACACGGCGCCGGCCGCGCCAAGAACGCCGGCCAGGGTGGCCGTCACCGTGCCCGTCAGGTTGAAGTTCCGGAGTTCGCCCTGAGACGCCAGCGCCACGAACGGCACGAGCACGCCAATCAGGAAATACGCCACTCCCACGCACAGGAGCGCCCGCAGCGGGTTGCCGAGCGCGACTTGCCCGCGATGGAGCGACGCGCCGTACAGACCCCACGAGAGCGCCGCGCCGGCTGCCAGCATTACCCACGACATGAAGGCCATCCTTTCATCACCGACGATGCCGGCACGGGGCGGCCCGAGCCTCCCCCCTTGAATGTTCATCCGAGCCGCCGGCCCAATATCGTAAACTACGCGCGGCGCGGCCCGACCGGTGACGCGCGTTGTTCGCCGATGAGCCAGCGACGGCCGCGGTCGTCCCCAGGAGAGTCATGCGTCGTCTGACCCCGCTTCAGTGGTTGATCTGCGCGATCGCGGCGCTTGGCTTCGCCTTCGACATCTACGAGGTCCTGATGGCCCCGCTGGTGGTGGGGCCGGCCATTGCCGAGCTCACCGGCGAAAAGCCCGGAAGCCAGGCCTTCAACTTCTGGGTGGGCATGTTCTTCTGGGTACCCGCCCTCGTCGGCGGCGCGTTCGGCCTCGTGGGCGGCTACTTCACGGATCGGTTCGGCCGCCGGCGTGTGCTCGTCTGGAGCATCCTGCTCTACGCGTTCTCCGCCTTCGGCGCCGGATTCTCGACGAGCATCACGATGCTGCTCATCCTGCGCTCGACGACGTATATCGGCGTCTTCGTCGAGTTCGTCGCGGCGGTGGCCTGGGTCGCGGAGATCTTCGAGGATCCCCGGCAGCGCGAGGCCGCGCTGGGCTACACGCAGGCCTTCTCGTCGATCGGCGGGTTGATGGTGACCTTCGCCTACTTCATTGCCGTGACTTATGCGGAGAGCTTCCCCCCGATTGCGGGCGGCCACTCGCCCTGGCGGTACACGCTCATCTCCGGCGTCATCCCGGCGCTGCCGTTGATCATCATCCGGCCGTTCCTGCCGGAGTCGCCGGTCTGGAAGGCGAAGAAGGCGGCAGGAACGCTCAAGCGCCCGTCCTTTGCCCAGCTCTTCTCGCCGGCACTCCGCCGCACGACCATCGTGACGACGATCATGTTCGCGTGCGCCTACGGGGCCGCGTTCGGCGCCATCCAGCAGATGCCGCGCATCGTTCCCGGCATCGAGGAGGTCCGCGTGCTGGCGCCGCAGCAGCAGCAGCAGACCGCGGCAACGGTGCAGGCCTATCAGGAGTTCGGCGGTCTGGCTGGCCGCTTCGCGCTGGCGTTCCTCGCGCTCCACATCGTGTCGCGCCGGTCGCTCGTTCGCCTCTTCCAGGTGCCGGGCCTCATCGTCGTGCCGCTCGTATTCGCGTGGGCGACCACCGTCAGCCTGGATCTCACCAAGTGGGGCATGTTCCTCGCCGGCTTCTTCACGGTGGCCCAGTTCAGCTTCTGGGGGAACTACCTGCCGCGCGTGTACCCGACACACCTGCGGGGAACGGGCGAAGGGTTCGCCGCCAATATCGGCGGGCGCATGCTCGGCACCGGATTCGCGTTCGTGACGACGCAGCTCGTCAACGTGATGCCGGGAGAGACGCCGTCGATCAGGCTGGCCTACGCCTCGGCCGCGGTTGCGGCCTTCGTGTATGCGGCCGGGCTCATCTCGAGCGCGTTTCTTCCCGAACCGGCGGGCGATCGCCTGCCGGACTGAGAGCAAGACGCCGGTCGGAGAGATAATCATCACCGGATGAGAACGACAGCTCTCCTGGCGGCGATGTCGTGGTTGGCGGCGACGATGCTTGCCGCCGCCCCGCGTGATGCGCAGCCGATCGATCCCGCCTCGCCTGCGGCCCGCGCCGTCGCCTTTCTCGAGGCCGAGGTGCCGCGCTGGCATCGAGAGCGATCCTGCTTCTCCTGCCACAACAACGGGGACGCAGCCCGAGCACTGCTCGCGGCGCGCGCCGGCGGCCACGACATCGGTACGGCGCTCGATGGCACGCTCCAGTTCCTGCAGAAGCCCGGGGCGTGGGACGAGAACAAGACGCGCAAGGGCGACGACGACAAGCCGCTGGCGCGGCTCCAGTTCGCGGCCGCCCTTGCTGCAGCCGGGGCCACCGACCTCAGGCCGAGTGAGGCGCTCGTCGCCGCCGCCGATCTCATCGACGACGACCAGCAGGCGGACGGCTCCTGGCCTGGCGTCGCCGACGGCGCGCGGGGAACGGCCGTGACATGGGGGGCGGCGCTGGCCACGACCATGGCCCGCCCGACGCTCATCGCGGCCGGGCGCGAGCCCGATCACTTCTCGGTCGCTCAGATCGATCGATGGCTGCGGACGGTGACGGTGACCAACGTCCTCGACGCGGGGGCCGTCGTCATGGGCCTCGGCACGGAGATGGACGTGATGGCCACGCGCCAGCGCGGCCGCAGCCTCGATTTCCTCCGGAGCACGCAGGCCGGGAATGGCGGCTGGCCTCCGGAGGCCGGCGGCGAACCGGCGGCCTTCGAGACCGCGATCGCGATCCTCGGACTCAGCCAGCTCAGCCGTGATCCACGGCTGGCACGTACGGCCTTCGGCGAGGAGAACCTGCGCCAGGCCCTGGAGCGCGGCCGGGCATTCCTCGGCGCCACACAGCAACAGGACGGCAGCTGGCGTGAAGCCGGATCGCCGGGTGGTGAGAGCTATGCGGAGCGGATCTCGACGACGGCGTGGGCGCTCATGGCGATCCTCGATGGCGCCCGGTAGGGTATCCTAATCCCCTCGCTCGCTTGTGTTGAGCATCCTTCCGCGCGGACACCCGCCATTCTGCGCCGGTTTCCTGCAGATCAGCGAGCTGAGGGATGTTCGACTGAAGTGAACCGAGGGGCGACATGGCCCGCGCGGCAACACGTGCTCTGTGTCCTGCGGCCAGTGCCGCGAGACTCGCCACACGGCAACGCTGAAGGAGCTCCCTCGTGCAGACGTCTCGTCCCCCTGCGGCCGCTGATCCCGCGGCGGTGCTGCAGGGGGTGGCGCGACTCGTCAATCTGTCCACCGCGCAGGGCTCGATCGCGCAGGTCCTGACGGAGCTCGTGCGGTTCATCGAGCACCTCGAGCCGGACATGCGCGCGTCCGTGCACCTCGTCGATCTCGAGAACGGCGTACTCCGGCACGGCGCGGCGCCCAGCCTGCCGGATGCCTTCAACCAGTCAGCGGACGGCGTCGCCTTCGGAGAGTCGACCGGCTCGTGCGGTACGGCCGCCGCGCGGCGCGAGCGGGTGGTCGTCACCGACATCGCGATCGACCCGCTCTGGGCCGACTACAAGCACCTGGCGCTCGCCCATGGGCTGAGGGCCTGCTGGTCCGCGCCGTTCTTCGACAGCCACGGCACCATCCTCGGCACCTTCGCCATGTACTACCAGACGCCGCGGGGCCCGACGGAGGCGGAAAGCGGCCTCATCGACCTGGCGGCTTCGGTGGCGGGCGTGATCGTCGAGCGGCACCGCGACACCGAGCGCCTGCGCGACGGCGAAGCCCGGCTTCGCGCCATCGTGGACAACGAGCCCGAGTGCGTCATGGTGCTGGATCTCCAGGGCCGCGTCGTGCAGATGAACCCGGCCGGGCTGCGCATGATCGACGCGCAGTGGGCAGACGTCGCGGGGCGCCCGGCGCTGCCGCTCGTCGCGCCCGAACACTGGACGCCGGTCAGGACGCTCGCCGCCCGGGCGCTCGCCGGGCGCACCGGCATCCTGGAGTTCGACGTCATCGGCCTCAAGGGCACCCGCCGATCGGTAGAAACCCACGCCGTCCCGCTGATGGACGCGCAGGGCGAGGTCACCTCGGTCATGGGCGTCGCGCGCGACGTGACGGCGCGCCGCAAGGCGGAAGCCGCCATTCTCGAGCTGAAGAAGCTCGAGTCGATCGGGCGTCTCGCCGGGGGCGTCGCTCACGACTTCAACAACATGCTGAGCGCCATCCTCGGCTTCACGGAGCTCGCGCTCTACGAGACGCCGGCCGACTCGGTCGTGCGGGAGCGCCTGCTGGAGATTCAGAAGGCGGCCAATCGCTCGGCCGAGCTCACGCGCCAGCTGCTGGCCTTCGCGCGCCGGGAGACCGCGCAGCCGCGCGTCGTGGACTTCAACGCCGTCGTGTCGGGGCTCCTCGGCATGATGCATCGGCTGGTCGGCAACGAGATCGAGCTCGTCTGGAATCCCGCACCGGGTCTCTGGGGCGTCAAGCTCGACCCCTCGCAACTCGATCAGATTCTCACGAGCCTGCTCGTCAACGCGCGCGATGCCATCGACGGGGCGGGCGCCATCACCGTGACCACGACGAACGTCACCCTCGACGAGGGCTTCTGCGAGCGCCATCCCGAGTCGAGGCCGGGGGACTTCGTCGCGCTCACGGTCGAAGACACGGGCTGCGGCATGACGCCCGAGATGAGGAGCCAGATCTTCGAGCCCTTCTTCTCCACCAAGGGCGGTGGGGTCGGGACGGGTCTCGGGCTGGCCGCCGTCTACGGCAGCATCCGGCAGAACGGGGGATTCATCCTGGTGGAGAGCGCGCCCGGGGACGGCGCGACGTTCACGATCTACATGCCGCGCACCGACGAGCCCCTGCCGCCCGATGCGGATCAGACCGTGGACGCGGGTGGTCCCACTCATGTCGTGGTCCTCGTCGAGGACGAGCCTGCCGTCCTCACGCTCACCGAAACGGTCCTGCGCCAGCACGGCTTCGGCGTCCACGCCTTCCCGACTCCTGCGGCCGCGCTCGCCTTCCTGGACGAGCATGCCGGGCCGCTCGACCTGCTGGTCACCGACGTGATGATGCCGGGTATGACCGGTCGCGACCTCGTTCGCGAAGTGCACGCCCGCCGGCCCGATGTGCCTGCCCTCTACATGTCCGGGTATCCGGCCGACGTCATCGCGCGGCAGGGGCTGCTGGATCCGGGTGTCGCCTTCCTGCAGAAGCCCTTCAGTGTGGGTACCCTGATCAGCCGCGCGTCGGAGATTCTCAGAGAGAAAGCTCGATCATGAGATCTGGTGATCTGAAGATCTGGGGATCTGACGATCTATCTGTTGATCTGCGGGCGCGCTGAGGTCACGAGAGAGATTCCCGGCAACGCGTGTTCAGATCAGAAGATCTGCAGATTCGATCTTCAGATCACCAGCCCACCACATCACCAGACCCTCATTTGGTTGTACACTCGGCGGCCATGCGACGCACGATGACGATGGCGGCGCTGGCCGTCCTGCTGGCGGCCGGCTCGCTCTGGCTGAATGGCGCGGCCGCGCAGGGCGGCCCGTTCGAGTTCCGCGTCCAGCTGCCGCCAGGACACGACGGCACCGTGGACGGGCGCGTGCTCGTGATGATCGCGCGCGACGGCAAGGCCGGTGAGCCGCGAGCGCAGATCAGCGACGGCCCCGGCGGCCAGCTGATATTCGGGATCGACGTCGACGGCTGGCGGCCGGGAACTCCCGCGGTTGTCGATGCGTCGGTTCGCGGCTTCCCTCTCGACAACATCACGGACATTCCTGCCGGCACCTACACCGTCCAGGCGCTCGTGCACCAGTACGAGACGTTTGAGCGCGCCGACGGCTTCACCGTCAAGCTGCCCATGGACCGGGGCGAGGGCCAGCAGTGGGCGCGGGCGCCCGGCAACCTGTACAGCACCCCGGCCGAAGTCCGCGTCGATCCGAGGGGCGGTCCCATCACGATCACACTCGACCAGATCATCCCGCCGATCCCCGCGCCGAAGGACACGAAGTACATCCGCCACGAGCGCATCCAGAGCGCGCTGCTGACGAAGTTCTGGGGACGGCCCATGCACCTCGGCGCCAACGTGCTCCTGCCCGAAGGGTGGGACACGCACCCCGACGCGCGCTACCCGCTGTTCATCTATCACGGCCACTTTCCGTACACGTTCACCGGCTTCCGTCCCGAGCCGCCGGACCCGAACCTGAAGCCCGACTTCGCGGCGCGGTTCAGGCTCACCGGCTACAACCGGATTCAGCAGCAGTACGCGCACCAGTTCTACAAGGACTGGACCGGTCCCGGCTTCCCCCGCGCCATCGTCATCGAGATCCAGCACGCGACGCCGTTCTATGACGACAGCTACGCGGTCAACTCCGCCAACAGCGGCCCGTACGGCGACGCGATCGTCCGCGAGCTGCTGCCGTACATCGAGAAGAAGTACCGCGGCATCGGCGAGGGATGGGCGCGGTTCATGTACGGCGGATCGACCGGCGGATGGGAAGCCATGGCCGCGCAGGTGTTCTATCCGGACGACTTCAACGGCGCCTACATCGCATGCCCGGACCCGATCGACTTCCGCGCCTACACGGTCGTCAACCTGTACGAGGACGAGAACGCGTACTTCATCGGGAGTGACTGGAAGAAGACGCCGCGGCCGGGCCTGCGCAACTATCTGGGCCACGTCACCTCGACGCTCGAAGAGATGAATCGACTGGAGCTCGTTCTCGGAACCAGGACGCGATCGGGCCAGCAGTGGGACGTATGGGAGGCCACCTACTCGCCGACCGGACCCGACGGCTATCCCGCGCGCATCTGGGACAAGCAGACGGGGGTCATCGACCGGAAGGTCGCTGAGCACTGGCGCGAGAACTACGATCTCGTCCACATCCTGCAGCGCGACTGGGAGAAGGGTCTTGGCAGCAAGCTCGAAGGCAAGCTCCACATCTATGTCGGCGACATGGACAACTACTACCTGAACAACGCCGTGTACCTGGCCGAGGAGTTCCTGGAGTCCACGAAGAATCCCTACTACGCCGGCGAAGTCGACTACGGGGACCGCGCCGAGCACTGCTGGAACGGCGATCAGACACGCCCGAACGCCCTGTCGCGGCTGCGGTACCACCAGATGTTCATTCCGAAGGCCGTGGAGCGCCTGTTGAAGACCGCGCCTCCCGGCGGGGACGTCAAGAGCTGGCGGTACTGACCTCGTAGGGCGGGTCTTCAGACCCGCCACGCGTGAGCGGCGGAACTGAAATTCCGCCCTGCCGCCTCTCGCGTGGGATAATTTCGCCATGGTCACCTCACTACTGCTGACCCTGGCGCTGGCCGCTCCGGCTCATCTCACCGAGCAGGCGGCCCCCGCACCGCCCAAACCCACGCAGGCCAAGCCCGCGGCGCCTCGGCAGCGCGCGGCCGCCGCACCGACCGTCGTCTTGACGATCACCGTGACTTCGCTCGCCGGGGAACCGCTCGAAGGGGTGACGGTCACGGCGCTCGGTCCCGTCGAGCGGCAAGCCCAGACGATTCCCAACGGCACGGTCCGCCTGCCTGGCCTGCGCGCCGGGACGTATCGGCTGAGGTTCGAGTACGAGGGCTTCCACACCTTCGAGAAGGAAGTGAGCTGGCGCACGGGTCAGCCCCCGCCGCTCGAAGTCGCCTTGTCGCCCGCGCCTCCACCGCCGCCGCCGCCGGAACCGCCGCCAGCGCCGGAGCCCGACGTGAGCTTCACGCTGCCGCCGCCCTCATCGCCCAAGACGATGACGCTGCCGGACTACATCGAGCGGAACTTCATCGGGCCGCGCGACGCGCAGAAGGAGGACCTCGTCGGCTGCAGCGGCGTGGGGCAGGCCATGGTGTGGCAGGTGCGGGAGCCCTGGACCGACCGCGAGCACGAGTCGGCTGACGCCATGCTCTACGTCATCGGCGGAGAGGGCAGCCTGCGGATGGACGGCCGGGACACGTCGCTTGGGGCCGGCAGCTTTGCGGTCGTCCCGAGGGGCACGACGTATTCGCTGTCGCGCCGCGGCCGGAACCCGCTCATCGTCTTGTCGTTCCTCGCCGGCGCGCCCTGCGCGGCGAACTGACGGCGGCTTCGCCCATCTGTGGAGGCAACCCTGAAGGGTGGCCTCTACAGGGATGCAGATCATCCTCGAACACTGCGGCGACGCTCGTCCGTTCGACAGGTTCGATCGCTTCGCACGGTTCGCGACGTCCGAGGGGCGGTCCGAGGTGGGCTTTGGCGGGCCTGCCTGCACATCATCAACGGCACGACGAAGGACTGACTGTAACGCCGGCCCGCCGCGGCGACACCAGTTGACGGCGCCCGGTTGCGGGCCACGGTGACGGCTGCACGCGAAGGCGCGGCCGGCCTCGGCGGCGCGCGATCGGCATCCCGCCGGAGGTGTCGCCATGCCGAAGCCGAAGTCGAAGAGCAAGACCCGCGGGCACGCTCCACATACTCACGGGCCGCACAATCACGACTCGAAGAACGACGAGCCCCACGGCCACCGGCCGCACGGCCAGCCGTACGAAGACCCGGACTACCGCCATCCGCCGGAACATCCGCAGGAACCGCCCGAGAACCCGCGCTATCCGGATCGCCGCTTCTACGGATCCTATGCCTCGAAGCGCCCGCCGCATTACGTACCGCATCCCTTCGAGCACACCTGCTTCAAGCCGCGAAAGAAGGACTACAAGCCGCCGGTCACCTGCGACGACCACGGCGACGGCGAGTGCGTCCGCAAGGACCATCGCATGCTCACCGCCGACGAACAGAACCGGTTCCTGAACGCCTTCACGCAGATCAACGCGATGGGCGCGCTCGGGCCCCTCGTGGACATCCATTCGAACGCCGTGCACCAGATGCACGGGAACCCGCGCTTCCTGCCGTGGCACCGCATCTACCTGCTGCGGATGGAGGCACTGCTGATGGCGGTGGACCCGACGGTGTGCCTCCCCTACTGGAAGTCGAGCGAGGAGCAGGCGTTTCCGGCCTGGCTCGTGGGCTTCACGCCGACGGTCACCCTCGCCGGCGGGCCGCATGTCGTCAACCGCAACATCGGCGCGTTCGCGACGCTGCCGGACGCGACCGACGTCGCTGCGGCCATGGCCAACGGCACCTACAACCCTTTCGCCCAGTCGCTCGAGGGCGTGCACAACTCCGGGCACGTGTGGGTGGGTGGGACGATGATGAGCATCACCACGGCGCCGGCGGACCCGGTCTTCTGGATGCACCATGCAGAGATCGATCGCATCTGGGCCGCCTGGCAGGCCGCCAACCCCGGGCAGCATCCTCCGCTCGCGGGCGCCGCGGCCATCATGGACCCGTGGGCCGAGACCGAGACGGACACTCGTGACATTGCGGCCCTGGGGTACAGCTATGCCTGACAGGCGGCTGAAGAGCCAGTATGGACTCCTCCCGGCCGGCAAGGCGCGAAGGGCCAGCCCCTGACGGGGGGCTGGCGATCGCGGGTGCTGCGGTGTCTGATACGCTGTACGCTTCCCTGCCATGTCAGACACGGATGCCACCAGGACCGCTCCGCTCCCAGAGCCCTCGACCGCGCCGCCGCAGGACTTCGTCCGCGAGATCGTCGCGGCCGACGTCGAGGCCGGCCTCAACGGCGGCCGTGTCGTCACGCGGTTTCCACCAGAGCCGAACGGTTACCTGCACATCGGCCACGCCAAGGCCATCTGCCTCGACTTCGGCGTGGCGCAGGACTTCGGCGGCACCTGCAACCTGCGCTTCGACGATACCAATCCCGTCAAGGAAGAGGTGGAGTACGTCGACTCCATCAAGGACGATGTGCGGTGGCTGGGGTTCGACTGGGCGGATCGGGAGTATTACGCCTCGGACTACTACGAGCAGCTCTATGAGTTTGCCGAGCGCCTGATCCGGAAGGGCGCGGCGTACGTCGACTCGCTCTCGGCCGACGAGATTCGTGACTATCGGGGCACCTTGACCGAGCCGGGCAGGCCGTCACCCTACCGCACGCGGAGCGCCGACGAGAACCTCGATCTCTTCCGCCGCATGCGCGCCGGCGAGTTCAGGGACGGCGCGCACGTCCTGCGGGCGAAGATCGACATGGCGTCGCCGAACATCACGATGCGCGACCCGGTGCTCTACCGGATCCGGCACGCCCATCACCATCGCACGGGAAACGCGTGGTGCATCTACCCGATGTACGACTTCGCGCACCCGCTCTCGGACGCGATCGAAGGGGTCACCCACTCCCTCTGCACGCTCGAGTACGTCGATCATCGCCCGCTCTATGACTGGTGTGTCGAGCAGGTCGGTACCGAGGCGCGGCCGCGGCAGTACGAGTTTGCGCGGCTCAACCTGAACTACACCGTCATGAGCAAGCGGAAGCTGCTGCAGCTCGTGCAGCGCAGGTACGTGGATGGCTGGAACGACCCCCGCATGCCGACCATCAGCGGCCTGCGGCGGCGCGGGTTCACGCCGGAGTCGATCCGCGACTTCTGTACGCGCGTCGGTGTCGCCCGGAAGGAGAACGTCATCGACATCGGCCTGCTCGAGCACTGCGTGCGCGAGGATCTCAACCGGCGGGCGCCGCGGGCCATGGCCGTGCTCCGTCCGCTCAAGGTCGTCCTCGTGAACTATCCCGAGGGCCAGGTGGAGCGCATGGACGTCGTCAACAACCCGGAGGATCCGTCCGCCGGCACGCGCGACGTGCCGTTCGGCCGCGAGGTCTTCATCGAGCGCGACGACTTCATGGAGGATCCGCCGAAGAAGTTCTTCAGGCTGGCACCCGGCCGCGAAGTGCGCCTGCGGAACGCCTACATGATCACGTGTACCGAGGTCGTCAAGGACGCCGCGGGCGAGATCGTCGAACTGCACGCGACCTACGACCCGGCCACGCGCGGCGGCAACGCGCCGGACGGACGCAAGGTCAAGGCCACACTGCACTGGGTGTCGGTGGTCGACGGCGTCGAAGCCGAGGTGCGGCTCTACGATCGCCTGTTCACGGTCGAGGACCCAGAAGGCGTGGCCGCAAAGATCGGCAAGGACATCACGGCGACGATCAATCCTGCCTCGCTCGAGGTGGTGCGCGGCTGCAGGGCCGAGCCGATGCTGGCCGACGTCGTGCCGGGGACGAGGTTTCAGTTCGAGCGCCTCGGGTACTTCTGCGCGGACCCGGACACGCGGCCGGGTGCGCCGGTGTTCAACCGCACGGTGTCGCTCAAGGACACCTGGGCCAAAGTCGCCGCGCGGGGCTGAACTCCCTGCGGCGCCGGACGCTGCGGGACCCGGTCGACCCGGTATAATGCGCGGGCTTGGCCGGGCCAGCCCTTCGCCGCGCACTCTCCCTCCGCGATCTCATCGTCTACGGCCTGCTGTTCATCGGGCCGCTCGCGCCCGTCGGCGTGTTCGGCGTCCTCGACGCGCAGACCAGCGGCGCCGTGGCGCTCGTATACGTCCTCGCCACGGTGGCCATGGCGTTCACCGCGTGGTCCTACGCCGAGATGTCGCGCGTCGTGCCGCACGCCGGATCGGTCTTCGCGTATGCGACCCAGGGACTGGGCGGACCGGCTGGCTTCCTCGCCGGCTGGCTGGCCATGCTGGACTACCTGTTGATTCCGTCGGTGGCCTACCTCTTCTCCGGTATCGCGCTCCACGCGCTGGTGCCTTCCGTGCCGATCTGGGTGTTCACGTCGCTGGCCTTTGCCGTCACCATGGTGCTCAACCTCGCCGGCGTCCGCGTGGCCGCCCGGGCCGGCCTGCTCGTGGTCGGCGTCGAGATCGCCGTTCTCGTCCTCTTCGTCGCCGCCACCGTGGCGGTGCTTTCCGTGTCGGGGCCGGAGCGCCCGTGGATCTCGCCGCTTCTCGGCGTGGAGCCCCCTGGCATGTCGACCGTTGTCGGGTCGATTTCGATCGCGGTGCTCTCGTATCTGGGCTTCGACGCCATCGCGAGCTTTGCGGAGGAGAATGCGGGCGACGTCGGCAACGTCGGTCGCGCCATCTTCATCTGCCTCGGAGTGTCCGGGCTGGTGTTCGTCGTGCAGACCTACCTGGCAGCGCTCCTCAGCCCGATGGCACCGTCGGAGTTGGCCGCACGCCCCACCGATCAGGGCACGGCATTCTATGACGTGACGCGCGCCGCCATCGGACCGTGGATGGCGACGATCCTGGCGGTGACCAAGGCGATCGGACCCGCCTTCGCGGCCATGACCGCCCAGGCCGCAGCCTCTCGGCTGCTCTTCGGCATGGCCCGCGACGGCCGGCTGCCGGCCGTGCTCGCGAGAATCCACCCGCGCCATCACGTTCCGCACGTCGCACTGATGACAACGGGCGCCCTGACCCTGACCGTGTCGGTCTGGGCAGCGCGACAGCATGACGGCCTCGCGCTTCTGGTCTCCATTGTGGACGTGGGCGCGCTCGCGGCATTCACGCTGCTCCACCTCTCTGTGGTCGGCTATTTCGTCCTGCGACGAAAGGGCCCACGGCGGGCCGCGCACTTCGCGGTTCCCATCGTCGGCGCGGCCGTGACGCTGTGGGTCATTGCCGAGGCCAGCCAGACGGCACAGACCGTCGGGGCCGCATGGGCGCTTGCCGGGGCGGCTGTGTTCCTTGTCGATCGCCGGTCCCGACGGGCCTCTGGCTCTGGCGCGGGCTAGTCCCCTGGAAACGTGGTGACTTGCACAAGGCCCGAAGCGCGGCGCCCGGATCGCCAGGCGCGACGACCGAGCATCTTGAGCATATGTGAGGAAGGAGCAACGCCGCGAGGCGGGATGCCGCGCCCGGGAATTGTGTGAGTCATCACGTTTCCAGGGGACTGCCCGCCGCGTGTCCCACGCCAATGGCCACGTCCACCGGCGTCGGCTCGAGCACGCGCGCCAGGTCCGCCGGAGCCAGGGACACCAGCAGCCCGCGCCGGCCTCCGTTGATATAGATCCGCGGAAGCGCAAGGATCGTGCGCTCGATGTACACCGGCATCGCCTTGCGCGTCCCGAAGGGCGAGGTGCCGCCCACCTGATAGCCGGTGTGCCGTTCGGCGGCGCCCGGATCGCACGGTTCCACCGACCGCGCGCCAATCTGTCGCGCCAGGTTCCTCGTCGACACTTCGGCATCGCCGTGCATGAGGACGACGAGTGGCTGCCGCCGATCGTCCTGCATCACCAGGGTCTTGATGACGTCGTGCTCGTCGACGCCAAGCTCGCGTGAGGAGACTGCCGTCCCTCCGCGTGCCTCGTATCGATACGGATGCTCGGTGAATGGCACGCCGCGCTGGCGCAGGACGCGAATGGCCGCCGTGACGGGCACCATGATTTCGATTCTAGCCAACCGCCGCGGCGCCGCTGTAGAGCGGAAGACAGCCGGTCGCGTCAGTCCCTGAGAAGCGTGGCCGGGTCCAGCCGTCGGGTCTTGAGCGCGGGGAGAAGGCTGGCGGCCGTGGCCACCGCGAGGAGCACGGAGCCGACGGCGGCGAAGGTCAGCGCGTCGTTCGCGGCAACCCCCCACAGCAGGCCGCGCAGGAGCCCGGAGGCGGAATACGCCAGCACCGATCCGGTGAAGAGGCCGGCCACGGCCAGGACAATACCTGGGAGCGCGGCGCTCCGCATCACCTGGCCGGCGGTCGCGCCCAACGCGAGGCGAATGCCCAGTTCGCGGGTCCGCTCGGCGACACCGCCGGCAATGAGGCCGTGGATGCCGATGGCCGACAGCATCAGCGCGGCGACGGCCAGCATCGCGACAAGCGTCATCAGCAGGCGCTCGCGCGCGAGCGCCCTCGACCGGAGCGCGTCGAACGTGCTTACCGATGCCCACGGCAGGTGTGGATCCACACTGGCCATCATCTGCTGGAGCACCGGCGCCGTCACGAGGCCCGGAGCGTGCTGTCGGACGATCCAGGCCGGCGTGAACCAGGTGTGGGCGAGGTTCATCAACGCCGGGGAGACCTGTCCGACCGGCAGGAACACCGTCGGAAGCACGCTAATCGGGCCGTAGGAACCGCCGACCTGCTGCACGTCTCCAACGACCCCGACGATCTGCCGCTGGACGCCGGAGATGGTAACCGCCTGTGCGAGCGGGTCGCGGTCGCCAATGTACTCGCGGACGAACGCATCGTTGACGACGACCACGGGCTGGCTGGCGGCCGTATCACGTTGGTCGAGCGTCCGGCCGCGTCGGAGCGGAATGCGGAGGGCCTCAAAGTAGGCGTCCGACACATAGGTCAGCGTCGTGCTCTGCACCCCGTCCGCCGCACCCGTATCTCCGACGAGACGGAAGCCGATGTTAAGGATGCGCTCGTACGGGAGTCCGAGCGACACGGCGGCGGATTGCACGCCGGGAAGCGCCCTGGCCCGTGCCAGGCTGGTCTCGATCAGGCGCGCCACGCTCCCCTCCTCCCGATACCGCACATCGTCCATGGAGGCGGAGGCCGTGACGAGGTTCGCCGGGTCGAAGCCGGGGTCGAGCATCTGCAGATGGACGAACGTTCGGATGAGCAGTCCTCCGGCGACGAGCAGCACGACGCCGAGCGCAACCTCGGTCACCACCAGCAGGCGGCGGGGCCACCCTCCGCCGGTCCCCGCGACGGCGCGCGTCGCGCCGGACGCCAGTGCCGACCGCACGTCAACACGGCTCGACTGGAGCGCGGGAACGAGGCCGAACGCGATACCGGTGAGAATCGTCAGGCCGGCGGCGACCGCAAGCACGCGCGCGTCGAGCGCGGGGCGTGCCCAGGACGCGACGATGACGTCCTCCGCGAGACTGTGAAGCACGCCAACGCCAGTCCACGCGACGGCAAGACCCAAGGCACCGCCAATACCCGCGAGGAGCAGACTTTCGACCAGTAGCTGACGGACGATGGCGCCGCGCGCCGCGCCCACGGCCAGGCGGGTGGCGATCTCGCGCCGCCGCAGGCCGGCGCGCGCGAGCAGGAGGCCCGCGAGGTTGACGATAGCCACCGCCAGCACGAAGCCGACGGCGGCGGTGAGCATGAGGAGCGGCTGTCGCGTGCCGGCCGTCAGCCCCTCCTGCATCGGGATGACGCCATGGGTGATGGCCGCTCCGGAGGCGGTCAGCTTTCGCTCGAACACGGGATCGACGGTCGCTCCGGCCTCCGCATCGAGCTCGGACCATGTCGCGCCGTCGGCAAGGCGAAGGACGATCGTGTAGTTCTGGCCCCCGCCTTCTCCGGTGGTCGACGGCTTGAGGGGCGTCCAGACATCGGCGTCGGTGATACCACGGAAGCCCGCCGGCATGACGCCGACCACCGTGTGCGGCTCGCCGCGCAGCAGGATCGCCTGGCCGACGATGTCCTGCCTGCCGCCAAATTCGGTACGCCACAGGCCGTCGCTCAGGATGGCGGCTCTCGGACCGCCGGCGCGATCCTCGTCCGCGACGAACTCGCGGCCCTGAACAGGTCCGGTGCCGAGCACACCGAAGAACCCCGCGCTGACGCGGCTCTCCGCCACCGTGATCGCGCGATCGCCGGCGACGAGGTTGATTCGCGATTCCGCCCCACTGAGGACGGCCGCCCGCGCCCTGGACAGGCCGTCACGTACTGCAAACCACACGCGGCCGTCGTGCGCGACATCCCGGCCCACGCGGACGCCATCGCGTTCGTAGACGCGCGCTAGGTGCGCGAGCCTGTCCGGCTGGGGATAGGGCAGTGGCGTCAGCAGCGCCGCATTGACGATTGTGAAGACCGCAGTCGTCGCGCCAATCGACAGTCCGAGCGTGAGCACCGCCGTGATCGCAAACCCCGGGCTCTTGATCAGCGTGCGCCATGCGAAGCGGATGTCGTTCATGAGCAGGCTCTCGGCGATTCTACGTTCACTCTGTCCGGAGCGCGACGAGCGGATCGATGCGCGCGGCGCGCAGGGCCGGGATGCCGCTTGCCGCCACGGCCACGACAAGCAGAACCGCCGAGACAACGACGTACGTCCAGGGATCGCCGGGCGACACGTCATAGAGGAGCCCGCGGATCGCACGCGACGCGCCGATCGCTCCGACAATGCCCGCGCCCAACCCGACAATGGCCAGAAACAGTCCCTGGCGGAGCACCATGCGGACCACGTCAGTACGGTCCGCACCAACGGCCAGCCGGATCCCGATCTCGTGCGTGCGGCGCGAGACGAGATACGCGAGCACTCCGTAGAGGCCCACGGCCGCCAGCACGAGGGCAATCGCGGCAAACGATCCGAGGAGGAATCCCGTCAGCCGCGGAGTGGCGAGCGCCGCCGAGACGACCTCCGTCATCGGCCTGACGTTGGCGACCGGTACGCTGCCGTCCACCGATCGAATCGCGTTGCGAACCGGTCCAGCCACGTTCATCGGATCGCCGGTCGTCCGGACCACGATGAACGCATTCCGGATCAGGCTGCCTTCGGTGGCCACGTGCCACTGACTGTGCGGGATGTAGAACTTCTCCTTCACGAGTCCGGTGACGCCGTTGTGCCGCTCGTCGGCGACGACGCCGACGACCGTCACCCATGGGCGAGTGCTGTCGGCACCACCTCCCACGCGGAGGCGTCCGCCAACGGCCTCTCCGTCCTTCCAGTAGCGTCGAGCCATCGTCTCGTTGACGACGGCAATCGGCTGCGAGCCTTCGGTGTCGGCCGGCGTGAACCACCGGCCTCGCGAGAGACGCATGCCCATGGCCTCGAAGGCACCGTCCGACACGATCTGCCAGTCGCCCTTGGCATTCCGCCCGGGAGACTCCTCGTAGCCCTCGATGTCGAGCCCGTAGTCGCCGATGGTCGTGGCGAGCGGGAGCACGCGGACCACGCCGGCACGCTCGACGCCCGGTACCGCGCGCACGCCGTCGAGCACCTGCCGGTAGTAGCCCACGACCTTCTCGGGATTGTCGTACCGGATGGGCGGCACGCTGAGCCGCAGTGTCAGGACCTGTTCGGGGTCGAAGCCGAGGTCGATCCGCGAGAGCGCCGCGAGGCTCCTGATCATCAGGCCCGCGCCGACGACGAGGACCACGGCCAGGGCCACTTCGGCGACGACGAGCGCCGACCGCAGGCGCTGTCGCTTGCCGCCGGGGGTCGCCTGCTGCGTGCCTTCGCGGAGCGCATCGACGAGATTCAGGCCAAGGACGCGCAGGGCCGGCATCAGGCCGAAGACCAGCGTGGTCAGAACGCCGAGGGCGAGCGTGAAGGCCACCACCGGCCAGTCGAGCGACACGGGCGAGAGCGGCGGGAGGCTCGTCGGATCGATGGCCATGAGTGCGCCGAGCGCGACGGCGGCGAGGCCAAGGCCCAGCACCGCGCCGGCAACCGCGAGGAGCAGGCTCTCGGTGACGAGCTGCCGCACGAGGCGTCCGGGACCGGCGCCAACGGCCGTGCGCAGCGCGAACTCGCGCGCGCGGACGTCTCCGCGCACCAGCAGGAGGCTGGCCACGTTGGTGCAGGCCACGAGCAGCACGCAGCCGACGGCGCCCATCAGGATCCACATCGCGGTCCGGACGCCGCCCCGAATCTCCTCGTCGAGCGGCACGGCAAACGCGGAGAAGCGCATGGCCTCGGGATAGAGACCCTGCTCGGTCATGCGGCGCGTAAGCGCTCGAAGTTCGGCGGTGGCCGCCGCGGGCGTCTGCCCGGGCGCAAGGATGGCTGCGCCGTAGTAGCCGTGGCTCCCGCGGTTGAGGTTCGCCATGTCAATCTGCACGGCACGCCAGAGCTCGGTCGGCTCGGCGGCATCCTCCGTGAAATCGGTCGGCAGGCGGAAGCCGGCCGGCATGACGCCGACAATCTCGACCGACTCGTCGTTGAGCATCACCTTTCGTCCCACGATGGAGCGGTCGCCTCCGAAGCGGGCCTGCCACAGGCGATGGCCGATGACGGCGACCGGCGGGCCGTTGGGGACGTCCTCCTCGGCGCGAATCGTCCGGCCAAGGAGGGGGACGGCGCCAAGCACATCAAAGGTGTTGGCCGACACGAAGCCCACGCCGATGCGCAGCGGATCGCCGTCGCCCGTCAGGTTCTGCTGTCCCGTCGTCCAGGCGGCCACGTCGGACATCGTGGTGGCCTCGGTGCGGTAGTCGACGATCTCCTGCGTGGAGAGCCAGGTCTTGTCGAAGCCGACCCACGTGCTCCAGATGAGGACCCGCCGATCGGGCTCCGCGTAAGGGAGCGGCGCCAGCAGCACGGCGCGGACGACGCTGAACATGGCCGAGACGGCGCCGATGCCGAGGGCGAGGGTGATCAGGGCTGCGGCGGTGAAGCCCGGGCTGCGGCGCAGCCCGCGGATGCCGGTTCGGAGGTCCTGACCGAGCGTGTCGAGCATGCCCGGTTGGACGGAAGAACGGCTGCCGGAGTTGCTATCATCGGGAACGATGCCGTCCGCGACCGTTCCCCCGATCTCCGCCATGGTCTCGGCCCAGATGGCCAGGCCGTCGCCAATCCGCCAGATCATGAAGATGGCGGAGCGGCAGAACATCCTCGCCATGGGGCTCGACCCGGACCAGGTGATCTCGTTCGGAGGGGGCTGGGTCAATCACGAGGCGCCGGAGGCGTTCCGCCAGGCGTATGCGGATATCGCGTCGGACCCGGCGCTCTTCCATCGCAGCGGCGGCTACACGGCAACGCTCGGCGACATGGAATGCCGAGCGGCGATTGCGCGGTTCGAGGGCGCCCTCTTTGGCGTGCCGGGGCTCGGCGCCGAGCACATTGCCGTCGGCATGGGCAGCACGCAGCTCACGCACGATCTCTTCCGAACCCTCGTCGATCCGGGCGATACCGTCCTGCTGCTCGATCCCACCTACGCCAACTACGAGGGCCAGCTCGCGTTTGCGGCGCCGGGCGTCCGTATCGAACGCCTGCGCGTGGTTGATCCCGCGACATGGGAGTACCTCCCGGACGTCGATCCCGAACGAAGCATCGCGGAGTTCCGGCGCCTCTTCGATGCCTGCCGGCCGAAGCTCGTGCTCTTCGGCGCGCCCGACAACCCGACGAGCCAGATCGTGCCGCAGGTGCTGGCCGACGCCATGCTCGAGCGGACGAGCGGCACGGGCTCGTGGCTCGCCATCGACTTCGCCTACAAGTGCCAGTGCTTCGGCGACCATCCGGCCTACTACGCCTGGTCGCCGGCCGATCATCCGCAGGTCGTGGGCATCCACTCCAATTCCAAGTGGGCGCGCGGGCTGGGACGGCGGCTCGGATGGATCGAGGCGCACGCCATGGTCATCGACGTGATCGAGCGCGTCCAGCAGTGCAGCATCCTCTGCCCGGACACGCTGTCGCAGATGGCGATGGCACGCTACCTGAACGCAGCGATTCCAGACGGATCGCTCCAGCAGTACGTGGACCAGGCCAATGCCCGTTACCGCACGGCAGCCGAGGCCACGATTGCCGCCATCGATCGGCACATCGGCGCCAGACGACTCACGCCGGCCGGCGGACTCTACACGGTCATGGACGTCGGCCGCGATGCCGACGCTTTCGTGCCGGAGGCGCTCCAGGCGACAGGCGTCCTCACCGTCCCGGGCCGCGGGTTCGGGCCGTCCCTTGCCAACGGCGTCCGCATCTCGTACGGCCCGCTCGTCAACGACACGGCGAAGATCGAAGAAGGGCTGGCGCGGCTCGGCAAGTGGATGAGGTGAGAAGTCACTTCTCACTTCTCACTTCCTCACTTCCCCCTGATCCTCTCCACCACGTTCCTCGCCTGCCAGAGATGGCGGCGGTCGTGCGCGGGGATGATGAGGAGCACGGTCGAGAGCTTCAT
>CAZJBN010000026.1:0-39527 GCA_964543955.1 uncultured Bifidobacteriaceae bacterium | reverse complement strand
TGCCCAGGTGCCCAAGGTGCCCAAGGTGCCCAGGTGCCCAAGGTGCCCAGGTGCCCAGGTGCCCAAGGTGCCCAGGTGCCCAAGGTGCCCAAGGTGCCCAGGTGCCCAAGGTGCCCAGGTGCCCAGGTGCCCAAGGTGCCCAGGTGCCCAAGGTGCCCAAGGTGCCCAGGTGCCCAAGGTGCCCAGGTGCCAAGGTGCCCAAGGTGCCCAAGGTGTCCAAGTGCCCAAGGTGCCCACGATGCACGAAGTGCAGGTGCACCCGCGGACCCGTGCACCCGTGCACCCGTGCACCCTGTGCACCCTGTGCACCTGTGCACCTGTGCACCCTGTGCACCCTGTGCACCTGTGCACCCGTGCACCTGTGCCCCGTGCACCTGTGCCCCGTGCACCTGTGCCCCGTGCACCTTGCTTTTCTATTCCGCCCGCAGCGCCTCGACTGGCGGCACCCGCGTGCGGCGGCGGGCGGGTATCTACGAGGCAAGCGCCGCCACCAGCACCAGGATGAAGGCTGTCAGCATGAATGTCGCCGGATCCAACGCCTCGGTCCGGAAGAGCAATGTCTGGAGAACACGCGTCAGCCCCGCCGCCACGACGAGGCCCACGAGCACGCCGATCCCGACCAGCCGCAGCGCCTGGCCGATCACCATTCGAAGGACCGATTCAGCGGTGGCGCCGAGCGCCATGCGCACGCCGATCTCCTGCGTTCGCTGCGACACCGAGTGGGCCATGACGCCGTAGACGCCGACTGCGGCCAGGATGAGGGCGATCACGGCGAAGGCCGTGAACAGGACCGAGACGGTGCGCGGCCGCGACCAGGTTCGATCCACGATCTCCTCCATCGTTCGCAGGTCGGCGACCGGCAGCTCGGGGTCGACTTCGGCGACGGTGGCGCGCACGCTGCCGGCAAGTGACAGCGACGCCACGTCCGTGCGGGCGACGAGTGTCATGAAGCCGATAGCCAGCTGCGTATGCGGCAGGTACACGGCCGGCCGCGTGTCGGCGTCGAGCGTGGCCATCTTCATGTCGCCGACCACGCCGACGATCTCCACGTCCATTCCGCCCTTCGGACCGATGAACACGTGCAGGCGCTTCCCGAGCGGATCCTCGCCGGCGAACTGCTGGTCCGTGAGGCTGCGGCTCACAACGGCCACGAGCGGCGCATCGGTGTGATCTGACGGCGCCAGATCCCGTCCCGCAACCTGCGGGATGCCCATCGTCCGGAAGAAGCCGGGCGTGATCGGCCGCACGTCGGTGATCGGTGCTTCGCCGTCGTGCGGGACGGGCCGGTCGAGCCGGTAGAACGTGGTGCCGATTCCCGGGCCGGACATTGGCAGGAAGCTCACGCCCGCGGCGCTCCGGACGCCGGGGAGGTTTGCCATCCGCGAGAGCACATCGGTGTAGAAGCCGGCAATCTGGCGCGGCTCCCTGTACTGGGCGCCAGCCAGCGACACATGCGCCGTCAGCACGCCGGCAGGCTGAAAGCCGGGGTCGATCGACTGCAAGGCCACGAAGCTGCGGATCAGGAGGCCCGGTCCGGCGAGCAGCACGAGCGAGAGCGCGACTTCGACGACCACGAGCGTGCCAAGCGCACGGCGCGCGCGGTCCCGAGCCGTGGCGCCCTCCCTCGCGCAAGCCGTCCGCAGCAGTCCGGCTGGCGAGGAGCGCCGGCACGAGGCCGAACAGGAGGCCCGTGCCAGGGGTCAAGGCCAACGCGAACCACAGGACCGGCTGGTCGAGGGCCACCTGGTCCAGGCGCGGAACGGGAATGCGATCGGCGACCAGGACGATGAGCCCGCGATGGAACGCGAAGGCAAGCGCAAGGCCTGCGGCGCCGCCGGCCAGCGCCAGCAGCAGGCTCTCGGTGAGCATCTGCGCGATCAACCTGCCACGGCCGACCTGATCTCCTCGACCATCAGCTCGTGAATCGGGACGACCGATGCCGTCCAGCCCGTGTTGCGCTCCGGTGCCTCTCGCTCGAGGTCCGCCATCATCGTGGCGACACCGGCAGCCGCCTGATCCACCGACACGCCGTCGCGGAGGCGGGCGACGGCATGCGACGATCCGCGGCCGCGCGCCTGGCCGAGCTGTTCGAGGGTCCATCCGTATGGAGCGAGGAAGTCGGCGCGCTGCCCTCGACGGTGAAACCCGGCGGCATCACCCCGATGACCGATCGCGGGCGCTCGTTGGCGGTGATCGACAGGCCCAGCACGTCCGCACGGCCGCCGAGCCGCGTCTGCCAGAACTCGTGGCTGACGAGGAGGACGCCGTCGCTGCCGGCCAGATCCTCGTCCGGGCCGTAGAGCCGGCCCATCGACGGCTCGACACCCAGGGCCGCCAGCGCGCCGGCAGAGGCCATCAGCCCCGTCGACTCCTCGGGCCGCCCGTCGAGGATGAAATTGAACCGCCCTGGTCCGACGATGCCGATGTGCTCGAACGATCGGTTGCGCTCGGTCCAGGCCAGGAAGTTGGCCGCGCCGACCACGTTGCTGCTGCCGCTTCGCTGGATGTTGCGCTCCCAGATCGTCACCACTCGCTCGGGTGCCGGATAGGGAAGCGGTTGCAGGACCACGCCGCGGAGGACGCTGTAGATCGCCGTGTTCGCGCCGATGCCGAGCGCGAGCGCGAGGGTTGCCGGAATGGTGAAGCGCGGCGTGCGGACGAAGGCGCGAACGGCGAAGCGAAGGTCCTGGCGCGGGTTGCTCATGTGCACTCGCGACCTCCCGGTCTCGCGATTAGACGGTTGGAGGGATCGCCCCGGTTGCAGCGCGCGCGGGCGGCGCCGCTCAGGCGGACTCCTCCTCCGTCCAGCCATCTTCGATCAGCGAGCGCTTGACATCCTCGGCCCGGAAGAGCGCCAGGTCCACGGTGTCGTAGTTTTCGACCTGATCCAGCTGCTGATCCACGAAGAACGCGACGGTGAATGGCGGCCCGCCGGGCAGGAGCGCGGCATGCGTCCGCTCGCGTCTGGGGCTGCGGAGCCGCCACAGGATGGTGAGATCGCTCATGCGACGCCCTGAGGCTGGCGGGCGGCGCCGTGCAGCATGGCCAGCGCGGTGGCCGAGCGACGGCTCTCGTCGAGCGAGACGACGGTGGGCACGCCGTCGAGTACCGACGCCACGAAGTCCTCGATCTCGCGCTGGAAGAGGCGCGCCGATCCTTCGACCTCGATGTGGTGCGCCTCGCCATGCCGAACGAGCGCAATCCGTTCGCGAACCTCCGGCTTGAACGGATGCGGCACGCCCAGCGTCCCTTCGGTGCCCACGACCTCGAGCCACGTGTGAGGCGCCGCGCGAAAGCCGGCGTAGAGGCTGGCCGTCGGCCCGTTGTCGAAGGTCAGCAGTCCCGTGAATTCTTCGTCCACATTGCCATCGGTCCAGCGGGCCGTACCCATCGCGCCGGTCGGCCGGCGATTGGCCAGCAGGCACGCGTAGCTGACGGGATAGCAGCCGACATCGTTGAGGGCGCCTCCACCGAGGGCGGCATCGAGCCGCACGTCCCCGGATCGGGACTGCGAGTAACAGAAGCCAGTGACGATGGTGCGGAGCGCGCCGATGGCGCCGTCGGCCACCAGCGAATGCACGCGCGCGGTCAGCGCCTCGTGCCGGTACATGAATCCTTCCTCGACCACGACACCCACCCGATCCCGTGCGGCGGCGATGCGATCGATGTCTGCCGGATCCAGCACGAACGGCTTCTCGCACAGCACGTGTTTGCCGGCCTCGATCGCAGCGAGCGTCCACTCCGCATGCAGGCGGTTGGGAAGCGGGATGTAGATCGCCGTGACATCTTCGCGCCGCAACAGATCCTCGTAGCCGACCGCATGCGGGATGTTCCACTCCTGCGCGGCTGCTGCGCCCCGTCCCGCGTCGCGGCTGGCGACGGCCACGATCCGCGAGCGCCGGTCCGCGCGCATGGCGGGCACGATGCGGCGGTTGATGCGGGCCGTGCCGAGCAGGCCCCACCCCACCGTGCCGATCAATGCGCCGCCTTCAGCCGCGCGAGCATCCGCCGATTGAATTCCTCGGATTGGCCGCGCGGGACCGACAGCGTCTTCCAGTCGGCGCCCTTGAGGTGCTTGCCGAGAAAGAGAATCTGGTACGTGTGGCCTGCGTAGTGGGCGACCTGGCGGCTGATGGCCTTGTGGACGGTGTGCGGCTCGCTCCGGATGAGGACCGTGCGGCCGAGGTCGTTGTCGGTGAGCGGACCGAGCGCGTCGAAAACGCGGCGCCAGCCGTCCTCCCACTCGGCCAGCAGCTCGGCTCGCGGCTGTCCCGGATCCTCGAACTCCTGGTCACGGTGGCGGTCGGCCTTCTCGCCGTCGCTCGTCAGGAAATCCGTCCAGCGCGAACGCATGTTGCCGGCCATGTGCCGCATGATGACGGCGACGGAGTTCGACTCGGGACCGATCACGGCGTGCAGCTCCTCGTCCGAGAGCTGCGCGATGGCCTTGTCGGCCAGCTTCTTGATCTTCTGCAGCTCGTCGCGCGCGACGTCGAGAATGGGTGAGATCATTGGAGGTGCTCCAGGGCGAGCAGCCCGGCAGAGGCTGCCGCAAGCCCCCACGCCGGCAGGCTCACCTCGCGGCCGCGGCCGACGAGCTGGAACAGCAGCGCGTGAAGGACGAACGTCGTGATGCCCGCGATGATCTCCGTTCGCTATGCGGGCCGGATCATCGCGCGCCGCCCGTCCGGATTCAGATGCCTGGGGCCGTGTGCCGGTCCCGGCTACATCGGGAACGAGCGGGCGAAGAGCGCGTTGATGGCCGCGCGGCCGTTGTCCTGAAGGAACCGCGTTCCGGTGCCGGTGACGTGGACGTGCTGGATGACCGGCGCCTCGTCGCCGTCCCGCCCGCGCCAGTTCTCGCCGTCCCACTCGAACCACGCATCCGCGGTCTGGTCGAACACGTAGAGCGGTTTGTTGCAGAGCTTGGCGAACTCCGCACCCCACCCCGTGCCGCCGCGGACGTGCCTGTCCTCCTCGATGGTGCCGACGACGTAGATTTCCTGCCCGCTGTTGATCTGGTACCAGATGCTCTGAAGAATCTTGCGGAAGGTCGGCGTGTCGGGGTACCGCCGATTCATCAGCTTCGACACGTACGTGAGGCTGACCTCGCCGGCATGCAGCTCTTCGTGGTTGAGGATCCGGAGTCCGCGCGTGCGCACGGGTTTGTGGCCGTCGAACGAGAAGTTCACTTCTTCGATGGCGAAACGCTCCGCCGTGGCCCCGAACTCGGCCTCGGCCCCCTGGGCACCGCCGCTGAAGAGAATCGCGTCGTCGCGCGACACCATCGCTCAGCTCTCCTCGTCCGGAGCGTCGCCTTCGTCAGGCTTCATGAAGTCCGGCACGATGTCCGCGCCGTCGTCGTCTTTGTCGACTTCGTCGAGGTCGTACATCCGCCCGGTGAACTTGGTCGGGATCGGACCACGCGGACGGTTGTCGTCCTTCTTGAAGGCGGTCTTGCCCTTCTTGCCCTTGGGCGGAGCGGGTGGTCCGAAGTTGGCGCTGCGCGGGCCTCCCGGCACGTCGCCGCGCGGGCCGCCGAATCCGGCTCCGCCGCCCGGTCGAGGCGCGCCGAAGCCGCCTCCGCCGGGACGCGGTCCGCTGAACCCGCCGCCAGGGCCGCCGGGCCGTGGCGCAAATCCGCCCCCGCCGGGTCGCGGTCCTGATGAGGGACCGCGATCCTCGCGGGCGCGTGCCTCGCTCACGGCGAGCGGTCGGCCCATGAAGAGCTGGCCGTCGAAGCGCTTGATCGCCTCCTCGGCCGCGGCGCGGTCCGCATACTCGACGAACGCAAACCCCCGGGCCCGACCGGTCTCGCGGTCGAGCGGCCGGACGATCTGGGTCGGCGCGCCCACCTGCGCGAAGTGCGAGCGCAGGTCGTCTTCGGTGGCCTGATACGGCAGATTTCCTACGAACAATCGGACTGATGGCACGGGGTCGCTCGGACTCTTACAGATAGGTCTGGGTGCGGGAAGTGGGGCAGACGATCAAACAGTTTGGGGTGAAAGCTTAGCAAAACCCACGCGCCGCTTCAAGCGAGCTTCGCGATCGCGTCACGAATGGCCTGGAGGCGCTGGTCGAGCATGTCACGATGGGCGGCTCGGGAGGCGACCGCGCGCTCGGCTTCGGTTTGCGCGAGCGCCAGCTCCAGGCCCCGACGCTGGTCGAGCCTGTCACGTTCGGCCGGCGACCGCTCCGGCTTCAGGGTCCGACCGCCGCGGGCATCGTCCTGCTGCGACTCGACCGACTTCGACTCCCATCCTCGGGCCATCTCCCCCAATGGTACACGCTCGTCCCACGAACGGACAGATTCCGTTCAACGGCCAGGATGGCCCTGGGTCGGTGGTCCCGCGGCAACACGCGTGGTGGCGGGCCGAGCCGCGGCCGAGCCGCGATGGCAGGGAACATGCTCAGGTGAAGGGCCTATGGATCGCCTGCTCCAGGATCTCCGTCACGCCGTACGGATGCTCGTCCGCACGCCGCTCTTCACCTCGGTCGTCATCTTCACGCTGGCCGTGGGCATCGGCGCCAACACGGCCATGTTCTCGGTCGTCAACGCCGTGCTGCTGCAGCCGCTGCCGTTCGCCGACGCCGACCGCGTGGTCGACATCAACGAAGTCGAGGTGAGGGACCGCACCCGCGGCGCGATTGCGCCCGCCAATTTCGTGGACTGGCGCGCGCAGGCGAGCTCGTTCGACGCGATGAGCGTTTATGCGGTCCGCAACATGAACGTCGCGACCGCCGGCGGCGAGCCCGAGCGGGTGCCGGGCGCCATGACGTCGAGCACGTTCTTCACCGTACTCGGGGTGCAGCCGCTCCTCGGGCGCGCGTTCGTGCCGGGCGATGCCGAGCCGGGCCAGACCGATGCGGCGGTCCTCGGGTACGGCTTCTGGCAGCGCCGGTTTGGCGGGGCTGCCGACGTCATCGGACAGAGCATCCGCATCAACGGCGATCCGTTCACGGTTGTCGGCGTGATGCCGGCCAGCATGGCCTTTCCGGCCCGTGCGGAGCTCTGGATCCCCTCCGCGTACGATCTCCCTCCGGGTGGCGGCGGCGATCCGCGCGAGAACCGCGGGGCCCACTACCTGCGAGGCGTCGCTCGGCTCGGGCCCGGCGTTGCCGTTGCGACGGCCGGCGCGGAGCTCGAGGGGATCAGCCAGCAGCTCGCGCGTGCGTACCCGGACACCAACGGCAACTTCGTCGCGGCCGTCACACCGCTCCAGGACGTCCTCGTCCGCTCGGCGCGGACGCCCCTGCTCGTTCTGCTTGGCGCCGTGCTCTGCGTGCTGCTGATCGTCGTCGCCAATGTCGCCAACCTGATGATGGCGCGCGCCACGGTGCGCGCGCGCGAGCTCGCCATCCGGGCTGCGCTCGGCGCGGGCCGCCGGGATCTGGTGCGGCAGCTGCTCACCGAGAGCCTGCTGCTTGCCTTCGTCGGGGGCATCCTGGGCATCCTGCTCGCGTTCTGGAGCGTTGACCTCATCCTCGCGCTCGAGCCCGGCGAGATTCCACGCGTGGCGCCGATCGCCGTCGACGGCCAGGCGCTCGCGTTCGCCCTTGTCCTGTCGATGCTGACCGGCGTGCTCTTTGGCGTCGTGCCGGCGTGGCAGGCCTCGCGGCCCGAGCTCCAATCCACGCTCAAGGACTCGACGCGCGGTACGACCGGCGACGGTCACCGCCACATTGCCCGCATGGGCCTCGTGCTGGCCGAGGTGTCGCTGTCGCTCGTCCTGCTCGTCGGTGCGGGCCTGCTCTTCCGCAGTCTGATGAGCCTGCTCGACGTGCCGCTCGGCTTCGAACCCTCACGCATCACGACCATGCAGGTGGCCCCGGCGGGAGACGGCTACCGTACGCGCGATGAGCTCCTCGGCTACTGGGATCAGGTGATCGAGCGGGTGGGTGCGGCGCCAGGCGTGCAGAGCGTCGCGGTGACGAGCACGCCCCCGATGGGCGGACAGTTCAGCATCCTTTCGTACAGCGTTGCGGGCAAGCCGGAGCTCCCGCCCACACAGGCACCGCTCTCGCACTACGCCACCGTGTCGCCGGGGTTCTTCTCGACGCTCGGCATCCCCATCGTGCAGGGTCGCGAGTTCACTCGATCGGACGCGATCCCGAACCCCCGCACTGTCGTCATCAACGAGGCGCTCGCGCGACGCGAGTTCCCCGATCAGAATCCCATCGGGCAGCGCTTCTCGTTCGGACCAGGCCCCGATGGCGAGGACCAGTGGCTCGAGGTCGTCGGCGTGGCGGCCAACATCCGCCAGTACGGCATCGAACAGGACCCGGTGCCCACGCTCTATTCGGTCCACACGGCGGCACCGGGGCAGCCGCTGACGGTCCTGGTGCGCGCGGCCGGCGAGCCGTCGAGCGTCGCCGGCGCGGTGCGCGGCGCGCTCCAGAGCATCGATCCGGCGCTTCCCATCACACGGATGCGCCCGCTCGACGAGGTGATCGGCGCGTCGTTGACACAGCGTCGCTTCAACATGACGCTGCTCGCGGTCTTTGCCGGCATTGCACTGGTCCTGGCCATTGCCGGCATCTACGGCACCGTCGCCTACGCGGTCGCGCAGCGGACGCAGGAGCTCGGCATTCGCGTGGCGCTCGGCGCGACGCGCGGCGAGGTGCTCCGGCTGGTCTTGTGGGACGGCCTCCGGCCGGTCGCTCTCGGGCTCATCGTCGGGCTCGCCGGCGCATTCGCCCTTCGCACGACGCTCGACCGGCTCGTCTACGGCGTGACGACGTCAGATCCGATCACGTTCATCGCGCTTCCGCTGTTCCTGGCCCTGGTGGCGTTCGTGGCCAGCCTCATTCCCGCGCTCCGCGCCTCGCGCGTGGACCCGATGACGGCGCTCAGGGTTGACTAGCGAGGTGAGAAGTAAGAAGTGGGAAGTGGGAAGCCGGGGCGGCGAGAGGCTATAATCGCCAGCGAACCTCGCGGGGGTCGCCGGCGGTCGGGGCGGATGGTGTGAAGGAGCGGGCGCTCGCTCGACTGCAGTCACCAATTCCCAACCGCCGATCGTCAATGAGATGCCCCTACCCGGCCGCCCGGCTCGCGGGCGCCCAGATGGAGGAAACGCGAGCATGAGCTCGGAGTGTGCTTATGTCCCGTTTCTCGTCCGTCACCCCCAACCTGATCGTTCGCGACATCACGAAGAGCACCGCGTTCTACCGCGACGTGCTCGGATTCTCGATCAAGACCACGGTGCCCGATCAGGCGCCCTTCGTGTTCGTCTGGCTGGAGCGTGACGGTGTCCCTGTGTTTCTCAACACGGTCGAGGCCGCCGCGGAGGACTATCCGGACGCGGGCACGCGTCAGCCCGGCGGCACGGCGGCGCTCTTCTTCACCGTGTCGGAGGTCGACAGCCTCCACGGGCAGGTGGCGCCTCACGCCACGGTCGTGCTGCCGCTCAAGACGCAGTTCTACGGCATGCGCGAGTTCGCCGTGCTCGATCCCGACGGTCACATCCTCACGTTTGCCGAGCGCGTGACCGGGGCGGCAGCGCCGGCGTGATCGTGATTGACGGCGGCCAGGTGGCGACCCATACGGTCGTCACCTGCCGCGGGCTGCGAGCTCCAGAACTCCGCGAGTGGTCGCTCGTCGCCGAAGGACCGCCGGATGCGCGGCGCTGGTCGCTCGTGTATCGGGGCGCGTCGCTCGAACACCAGCCGGTCGCGCTTCCACTTCCGGGCGCGGCACCTGTCGTCGACCCCGATCGCGTTTCGCTCGACTACCACTCGGCCAACGGCGGACGATCCGTCAGGCTCTCCGCCTCGTCCGAGGGCCCATCGTCTCTCGACGCCTACGTGAACTTCGAACTGGAGGTGAACGTCGAGCGCGATCTGGACCGCGGCGTCGAGCAGATGAACACCAATGGCCCGTCGCCGGTCAGGTGCGAGTGGGCGGCGCCACTCCCGGCCGACGGCGAGCCCGAGGCGGCGAGGGCGTCTTCGGGCGAATGGATCATCGGCGGGGGATACGGCTGGAGCGTCGACCTCCTGCGATCGCACGGCGGACGGCGCTACGTCATGCCGTCGGTCTCGTGGGGCCACGACGTCACTCGTGACGGCGGGCCCGGGCTCCTCCGCGGGCGGCTGGCCTGGGCCATCGAAGCCATGCCGGTCTTCGCGCAGTTCGAGCCGGCATCGACCGTTGGCGTGGGCGTGCTGCCGCTCGTCTGGCGATGGCGCTTCGCCCCACGCAGGCGAGGATGGGCGTTCGCCGAGCTCGGGTTCGGCGGCCTGTTCACGGGTGCGGCCGTTCCGGAGGGCACCGAGACGGCCAACTTCCAGACACACGGCGCGTTCGGCGTCCGCTGGACCCCGTCGCGCCGCACCGCGCTCGTCACGGCGTACCGCTTCCATCACATCTCGAACGGCAACCAGCTCACCAGCAACCCCGGCGTCAACGCACACGTGATCTGGATCGGCATCTCACGACGATAGACGGATCCTGCACGCCGCACCCGGCACTCGGCACTCTGCTATCGTTATCCTCCATGCAGATCCCTCTGCCGCTCTCGCTTGACGAGCGGCCTCCGCGCCTGGTCCGCCATCGCCGGGCGCGACGCTACATTCTCCGCGTGCTCGAGGACGGAACCGTGCGCGTGACGTTGCCGCGGTGGGGATCCACGCGGGAAGCGTTCCGATTCGTCGAGGCCAACCAGTCGTGGATCGACGAGGTGCGGCGCCGGCGGCCGCCGCGCGTCGCACACCCCGACGAGGCGCGCCTCCGCCGCGAGGCCGCCAGGGCGCTGCCAGCCGAGCTGCTCGCATTGGCGGCGCGTCACGACATCACCGTCACTCGCGTCTCGGTGCGCAACCAGAAGGCTCGCTGGGGCTCGTGCTCGCACGCGGGCCGCATCACGCTCAACTGGCGGCTCGTGCTCGTGCCGGACTGGGTTCGCGAGTACGTCATGCTGCACGAGCTCATGCACCGCCTCGAGCTCAACCACTCGCGCCGCTTCTGGCGCCTCGTGTCCAACGTCTGCCCGCGCGCGGCCGAGGCCAGGGAATGGCTGCGGCGGGACGGCGCGTCGATCCTGTAGGAGCGTCGTGATGTCCCGTGTGGCCCTGATCGTCGTCGCGACGGCCGCCTCGATCCTGCCGGGCGCCGCGCTCGCGCAGATGACCATGAAGCCGATGACCGGCCTGGCGACCGTGCACGTCGGCGGGACGGCCGGCGACGACGTCGGGGCCTCGCCGAGTATTGGCGGCTCGGTCGCCGTCATCGAGGCCGGCGGCCTTGGCGCGGAGTTCGACTTCGGCTACGGAGCGGGCTCCGACTCCCACCTCGGTCCGGGCAGCGTCCAGTCCTACATGCTCAACCTCACTGGCGTCTGGCCGACGGGCCGCGTCCGTCCGCTCTTCGTCGCCGGCGCTGGCGCCATCCACGCGCGGGGGTGCAGTGTCGACTGCGCCCGGACCATCGAGTGGACCGACTGGGGTGTGAACGGCGGCGCCGGCGTGTTCTTCGTCGTGAACGAAGGGCTGGCCATTCGCGGCGATGTCCGCTATCTTGCCGTTCTCGGCGAACACCCGGACCCCGAGCGCCCGCGCAACTTCGGTTTCTGGCGCGTCTCGGTCGGCGCCACCTTCGTGTGGGCCATTGTGCCCTGACCTGGCAGCGGGCAGGGGACGTCAGCCGGTTCGGTCGCGCGCTCGAACGGAGGGCGGGCACATGCTGTTACTCGGCGTCGATGGTTGCCGCGGCGGATGGGTCGTGGCCGGTGTGGACGGAGACCGGTCGGCCACCGTCCATTTCTCCCTCGTCGACGGACTGGGGGATCTCTTCCGCCTCGCGCGGCTCGGCCGCGCGTCGATTGTCATCGACATCCCGATCGGACTGCCGGCGCGCGGCGTGAGGGCCTGCGACGTGGCGGCACGACGCTTCCTGGCGAGGCGGCACGCCCCCCGCGTCTTCAACGCGCCGGCGCGCGCCGCGCTGGAGGCCGTCGGCGCCCACCCCCTTCCGACCGGCCGGGACCGCGAACGGGCCTATCGCCAGGCCTGTCGGCTCAACGAGGACGCGTCAGGTCTGCGGCTGTCCCGACAGTCCTTCCACCTGCTGCCCCGCATTGCCGAAGTCGATCGCCGCATTTCGCCCTCGCTGCAGGCGCGTGTCCACGAAGGGCACCCGGAACTCGTCTTTCGCATCCTCGCCGGCGCTCCGCTCACGACCCGCAAACGTACGCCGGCCGGTATTGCCGAGCGGCTCGACCTGCTCCGGACAGCCGGCCTCACCGTCGACGTAGCCGCCGTCCGCGACCGACTCGGCCGCGATGCCGTCGCGGCCGACGATGTCGTCGACGCGGCCGCGTGCGCAATTGCCGCGCGTCGCGTGGCGGAGGGGGACGCGCTGATTCTCCCGAGACGCCTCGACGAGCGCGCTCGCGATCCGCGCCGGCTCCGGATGGAGATCGTCGCCTAGCGCCTCGACTCAGCCTTTCGACTCAGGCCCGATCGTCAGGCTTTCGCTCAGGGCTTGCCGGCAGGCAGGCCTGCTGGTCCCTTGAATCGTGGACTCATCGCGCTTCCAGGGGACCGGGCACCCGTCCCGGGGGTGTCGCGTTTCCATTCGGCACGCCGGTCTTCCGCCATCGTCACAACCAAGCTCATCCGCGATTCGTCCTGTAATGACGGGACGGAACTGACTGGCAATGGAATTGCTTTGTTAGCGAATGCCAGCACCTCCTGGCAGAGACTACCGGTGATACATGGCGGATATTGAGCACGTTTCGGCTGGCCTGCTTCGTGCGCTCGACGACGAGCGCGTAAATTCTGCACGGAACGCAATCAACAGCGCGTATCAGGCATCGGCCGACATCCAGGGACGAGTGGTTCCTCGCGGTAAGTTCTTTCACCTCGACGGCGAGCGGTTCCTCATCAAGGGTGTGACCTACGGCACGTTCGGCCCCGACGCCGACGGGTACCAGTTCCCGCCGCTCAAACAGGTGGCCGAGGACTTTGCCGCGATGCGCGCGCACGGCATCAACACGGTGCGGGCCTATACCGTTCCGTCGGTCGCGATGCTGGATGCCGCGGCGCGGGCCGGACTGCGAGTCATGGTCGGGATGCCCTGGGCCCAGCACATCGCCTTCCTGGACGATGCCGCCCTGTGCCGGCGGGTGCGGGCCGAGTTGCGCCGCACCGTCAAGACCCTTGCCGACCACCCCGCGGTGCTGATGTTCGCGCTCGGCAACGAGATTCCCGCGGAGATCGTGCGCTGGCACGGACGCGAGCGCATCCAGGCCTTCATCCGCTCGCTCTACGACGATGCCAAGTCGGTCGCGCCGGAGAGCACGCTGACCTACGTGAACTTCCCGCCGACGGAGTTCCTCGAGCTGCCGTTCCTCGACGTCTGCGCGTTCAACGTGTACCTCCACGACGAGACGAACCTGCGCAAGTACGTCGCGCGGCTGCAGCACCTGGCGGGCAACAAGCCGCTCCTCCTGGCCGAAGCGGGCGCCGACAGCCTGCGCCATGGTCCCGACGAACAGGCGCGGCTGACCGCGATGCAGCTCAGCGCGACATTCGCGGAGGGCGCCTGCGGGGCGATCGCGTTTGCCTGGACCGATGAATGGTGGCGCGGCGGGCATCCGATCGAGGACTGGACGTTCGGCCTCGTCGACACCGCGCGCCGCCCGAAGGCGGCGCTCCACGCCGTCTCGAAGGTGTTTGCGGAGGCACCGTTCAGTCCCGGAGTCCAGGCGACGTGGCCGAAGGTCTCCGTGGTCATCTGCGCCTACAACGCGGCCTCGACGCTCGAGGACTGCCTGTCCTCGCTCGAGAGGATGACGTATCCGGACTTCGAGGTCATCGTCATCAACGACGGGTCGAAGGACGCCACCGGCGAGATCGCGCGCCGTCACCCGTCGATGCTCCTCATCGAAGTCCCGAACGGCGGCTTGAGCGCGGCCCGCAACATCGGCCTGGCTCACGCGAGCGGCGACATCGTGGCGTACACCGACGCCGACGTGCGCGTCGAGCCCGACTGGCTGACCTACCTCGTGCAGCCCTTCGTCACCTCCGACGTCGTCGCGTGCGGAGGGCCGAACGTGGCGCCCGACGACGACTCGTGGCTGGCGCGCGCCGTGTCGCTCTCCCCGGGCGGTCCGACACACGTGCTGCTCGACGATCGGATTGCCGAGCACGTGCCCGGCTGCAACCTGGCCATTCGCCGCGAGGCGCTCCTGGCCATCCACGGGTTCAATCCCATCTATCTCCGCGCCGGCGACGACGTGGACGTGTGCTGGCGCCTGCAGGCGCGCGGCGGCAGGATCGGCTTCGCGCCGGCGGCGCTCGTCTGGCACCATCACCGGCCGTCGATCAAGTCCTTCTGGCGCCAGCAGCGGGGATACGGCGAGGGCGAGGCGTGGTTGAGGCCGCATCACCCGGACAAGTTCGTCGGCGGACGCGTCGCGTGGCGCGGCCATATCTACAGTCCGCTGCCGTTCCTCAACCGGCTGAGGGGCACGCGCATCGATACGGGCGTGTGGGGCACGGCGGCCTTCCCGTCGGTGTACCACCCTGGCGTCGGACCGTGGTCCGTGGCGCCGCACTCGGCGACATGGATGCTCGTGTCGGCGGCCCTCGTCGTGACCGGCAGCGCCACCGCGGCGTTCTTCTGGAGCTGGGTGCCGCTCCTTGCCGTGGCCGTTGGCCTGGCGGGGCTTGGCCTCTCGGTGGCCAAGTCGCTCGCGTGCGCGATGGCGACGGATGTCCGGATGCTGCCCGACGTGCCGGGTCGTTCGCCGCGGGCCGGACGCGTGATGGTGCGGGGCGTGATGACCCTGCTGCACATCCTGCAGCCGCTCGCGCGCGAGGTCGGATGGATGCGCGGCCGCTTCTCCACGGGTGAGGAAGCCGCCCTGCATCCGCTCCCGTCCAACGCGTCGGTCGCGCCGTGGGCGTCGATCGGCGACGCGTCGCGCGCGTTCCAGACTCTGGTCGGCCATGTGTCCGAACAGCGCTTCTGGGGCGAGCAGTGGACCAATGGCGAGACCGTACTCACGAGGCTCGTACACCATCTGCGCGCGCTGCGCGTGACGAGCCGCCTCCACATCGATGACGGCTGGCAGCTCGATCGCGATGTGAGCGTCCAGGTCCTGCCGTGGGGCTGGCTCGACCTGCGCGGCCTCGTGGAGGATCACGGCGGCAACCGGCGTCTGCTCCGCGTGGCCTGCAGCCTTCGCGCGACCTCGTCCGGGCTGATGTGCATGATGCTCGTCGGGCTCATTTCGGTGGCGCTGCTCTTCGACGGACGCCAGTCGAGGCTCGAGGACATCTGGTTGACGGCACTCGCCGTTGGGTCGGCCACGGTGCTCTGGCAGACGGCGCGGCTGCTGGCCGCCGTGCGGCACGCCGCAACGCTCGCGGCCGCGGATGTCGGCATGCAGCCGCTGACCGCATTCCCGCGGTTCGACCGCCTCTTCCAGATCGCCAGGCAGTCCTCGACGAGGACGGATCGCCTGCAGGTGCCCGTTCCGCCGGCGACCGACAACGTGTGATGAGCGGGCGATTCTCCCGGCTCTTCCAGTACGCGATTCCGTACTGGCGCGGCTGGGCGCTCATCGTCACGGCGACGCTCTTCAGCACGGCGTGCGCGCTCATCCAGCCGTGGCCGATGAAGGTGCTCGTCGACCACGTGCTCGGCGGCCTGCCGATGGGCGCGACGCTCGAGGGTCTCACGGCCGCCCTGCCCGGTGCGGACACGCGCCAGGGGCTCCTGGCCTGGGTCGTCGCGGCCGGCCTCGCCATCTTCGTCCTCAACTGCGCGGTCGACGTCGCGCTGACGATGACCTGGACGCGCGTCGGCCGCCGGATGGTCTACGACCTGGCCTCGGACGTCTTCGCGCGGATTCAGCGTCGATCACTGCTGTTCCACGCGCGCCACCCGGTCGGCGACTCGCTGAGCCGCATCACCGGCGACAGCTGGAGCGCGTACACGGTGGTCGCGGCGCTTCTCTTCGCGCCGGGCCATGCCCTCTTCACGCTGGTCGCGATGGTCATCCTCATGCTGCGGATGGATCCGTGGCTCACGATGCTGGCGCTGGCCGTGTCGCCGTTCATGGCCGGCTCCGCGTGGTGGTTCGGGTCGCGGCTGCGCCTGGCGGCGCGTGCGAAGCGCGAAGTCGAGAGCCTCATCCAGTCGCACGTGCAGCAGACGCTGACGGGGATTCCGGTCGTCCAGGCCTTCACGCGCGAGGACCTCGAGCACCAGCGGTTCCGGGCGTATGCCGAGGCGGCCATTCGAGCCGAGCAGCGCTCGGCGCTCGTCGGCAGCGTCTTCGGCCTGAGCGCGGGGCTCATCACGACGCTCGGCACCGGCGCGGTCCTCTGGTTCGCGGCGGTGCGCGTCCTCGACGGCCACCTCACGCTCGGCGGAACGCTCGTGTTCCTGTCCTACCTGACGACGCTGCAGACACAGCTGACGACGCTCAGCGACACGTACAAGACGATGCAGACGGCGGGCGCGAGCGTGGACCGCGTCAACGAGGTCTTCGATGCGGAGGTTGCCTCCGATGGGCGGGCGCGGCCGGCGCCGACCCGGCCTCTCGCCGGGCACGTCCGGTTCGAGCACGTCACCTTCGGCTACGACGCCGATCGCCCGGTGCTGCGCGACGTCTCGCTCGAGGCGAAACCGGGTGAGCGCGTCGCGCTCGTCGGGACGACCGGCAGCGGCAAGAGCACGCTCATGGCGCTCCTGCCGCGCTTCTTCGACGCGTGGTCGGGACGCGTCGAGATCGACGGCCACGATGTGCGGGATCTTCCGCAGACGGCGCTGCGCGAGCAGATCGCCATGGTCTTCCAGGAGCCGTATCTCTTCCCGATGAGCGTGGCAGACAACATCGGGTTCGGCCGGCCCGGCGCGACCCCCGAGGAGATCGAGAACGCCGCGCGCGTGGCCGGCGCGCACGAGTTCATCGCGCGGCTGCCCGAGGCGTACGACACGGTGCTCGGCGAGCGCGGCGCCACACTGTCGGGCGGGGAGCGCCAGCGCCTCTCCATCGCGAGGGCGGTCCTCAAGGATGCGCCCATCCTCATCCTGGACGAGCCGACGAGCGCGCTCGATGCCGAGACCGAGTCCGCGGTCCTGCGCGCGCTGGAGCGGCTCATGATCGGCCGCACCACCTTCATCGTCGCGCACCGGCTGTCGACGATCCGATCCGCCGATCGGATTGCCGTGATGCGCGAGGGCAGGCTGGTCGAGCAGGGGAGCCACGACGAGCTGATGGAAGCGAGTGCCGTGTACGCGGGGCTGTGCCAGCTGCAGTTCGGCGCCGCCGATCCCGAGCGCGTGGCGGTGGCGGGGTGATCCGATGAACCGCCGCGTGCCTGCCGGGACCGGACCGCTGGCCATTGTCGGATGGCTGTCCGGTTACGCCGTCCGGCGGTGGCGAGGGCTCATCGCGGCCCTGGCCACGATGATCGCGGGGATTGGCCTGGACCTCGTCGCGCCGTGGCCGATGAAGGTGATCGTGGACAACGTGCTCATCGGGCACGAGATGTCGCCGTTCGTCGCCCGGATCGCGGCGCCCCTGCCCGGCGCCGGCACGCCGCGCGGCCTGCTCACGTGGAGCGTGGCGGCGACGATTGCCATCTTCCTGTTCAAGTGGGGCCTCGGCGTCACCCGGGCCTATGTGGCCATCGGCTTCGCCCGCCGGATGGTCTACGACCTGGCGAGCGACCTCTTCATCCACCTGCAGCGGCTGTCCCTGCGTTTCCACAGCCGGAAGTCCATAGGCGACACGATCCGGCGCGTCACCGTGGACTCGGGCTGCGTCTCGACGATCGTCAACGACGCCGCCCTGCCGCTCCTGACCGCCGTCCTCTCGCTGATGGCGATGTTCGCGATCATGTGGCGCCTCGACCCGACGTTGACGCTCCTCGCCTTGTCGGTCGTGCCGCTGATGCTCGTGGGCCTGGTGCGCTACTTCAAGCCGATGCTGGAGGTGAGCTACCGGCAGCAGGAGGCGGAGGGCGCGATCTATTCCGTCGTGGACGAGACGCTGAACGCGATGCCGGTGGTCCAGGCCTACGGCGCCGAGCCGCGCGCCGACGCGCGCTTCCGCCGGACGGCGGAGGACGTCATCCAGGTCAGCCTGGATGCAGCCGCCGTGCAGCTCAAGTTCAAGATTGCCATCGCATCCGCGACCGCCATCGGCACGGCAGCCATCATCTGGGTCGGCGCCAGCCATGTGCTCGAAGGCAGCCTGTCGGTCGGAAGCGTCCTCGTCTTCCTGGCCTACCTGGCGGCGCTCTACGGGCCGCTCGAGTCCCTGATGTACGCGCCGTCGACGACGCAGTCGGCGGCGGGCAGCGCGAGGCGCGTGCTCGAGGTACTGCAGACCGAACGCGAAGTCGGGGACAAGCCCGGCGCCATCGCGCTCCCCGCGATCGACGGACGCATCCGCTTCGAGCACGTCGATGTCGGCTACACGTCGGAGCGCCAGGTCCTGCACGATGTCAGCTTCGAGGTCAGCCCCGGCGAGACGATCGCGCTCGTCGGCCCGACTGGTGCAGGCAAGAGCACGCTCGTCGGGCTCCTGCCGCGCTTCCTCGATCCATGGCGCGGGAAGGTCACCATCGACGGGCACGACCTCCGCGATGTGACCGTCGAGAGCCTCCGCCGCCAGATTGCGATCGTGCTCCAGGAGCCGTTCCTCTTCCCGATGACGATTGCGGAGAACATCGCCTACGGCCGCCCTCACGCCACGCGCGCCGAGGTGGAGGCCGCGGCACGGGCCGCCAACGCGCATCCCTTCATCGAGCGGCTGCCGCGGGGATACGACACCATGGTCGGCGAACGCGGGGCGACGCTCTCGGGCGGCGAGCGCCAGCGGCTCTCCATCGCGAGGGCGCTGCTCAAGGACGCGCGCATTCTCATCCTCGACGAGCCGACCAGCTCGGTCGACGTCGAAACCGAAGCGCTGCTGCTCCAGGCGCTCGAGCGCCTCATGCAGGGCCGCACCACCTTCATCATCGCGCACCGCCTGTCCACGATCCGCCGTGCGGATCGCGTGATCGTCGTCCAGGCGGGCACTATTGTCGAGACCGGGACGCACCGTGAGCTCATCGAGCGCGACGGCCTCTACGCCCGATTCCACCGCATCCAGGGGACGCCGCAGGCGGCGGCAGGAGGGTCCCAGTGACACTGCGCCGCAAACCGGGCGCACGAGAGCCGGCGCGACGGCCTGCTTCATTCGGTCCGGTGGCGGCCATTGGAGATGTCGAGCGTGTCGGCTGAAACGACGCCCGTCCCGTACGCCGATGGCACGCTGCCGGCCAACGTCTCCCTCGGAGCGCACACGGTGCTGACCGGCGCCGGGGCGTTCCGCCGCTTCATGAGCACGCGCGGGCAGGCCCTCGTCATCGGCGCGCACGCGACCATGGACGGCGTGCAGTTCGCGCTCGGGGCCGACGCGCGCGCCACGATCGGCGACTACTGCTACTTCACCAATGCGGTGCTGCTCTGCGAGCTGGAGTTGACGATAGGCCGCTACGTCGTCATCGGCTGGAACACGACAATTACCGATACCGACTTCCACCCCATCTCGCCCGCCGAGCGCGTGCGGGACGCGCTGGCATGCTCGCCGCTCGGCAAGGACCATCCGCGGCCGCCGATCGCACGCCGGCCCGTCGTCATCGAAGACGACGTGTGGATTGGTCCCAACGCGGCCATCATGAAAGGCGTGCGCGTGGGGACCGGCTCGTTCATCCAGCCCGGCGCCATTCTGACCGCCGACGTGCCGCCATTCTCGCTGGTCGCCGGCAATCCCGCGCGCGTGATCGGAAGCGTCCGATGATGACGCCCGACCGGCGTCTGCCGGACGACTGGTTCGACGGTACCGTCCCCGGCAACGTCGTCATCGACGCCGAGGCGTACGTCGAGACGACATTCAGCTTCCTGCTCTATCGGAGTGAGCGGACCGAGGGCGTCCGGGTGGGGAAGGGAGCATCGGTCTATCTCGGCACGATGTTCGACGTCGGCACGTCCGGGCGGGTATCGTTCGGCGAGTTCGCGCTCTGCAACGGCGCGCGGATCGTGTGCGATGCCGAGATTACGATTGGCGACCATGCCCTCATCTCCTGGAACGTCGTGCTCATGGATACGTACCGCGTGCCGTTCGATCCGGTGCTGAGGCGCGACGCGGTCGCTCGGGCGGGGTCGGGCTGGCCGAGGCGCATCGACGGCGGGGTCGACGCCAGGCCCATTCACATCGGCCACACGGTCTGGATTGGCTTCGACGCGTGCGTGATGCCCGGCGTCACCATTGGCGAGGGAGCGATTGTCGGCGCGCGGTCGGTCGTGACCGAGGATGTCGAGCCCTTCACGATCGTGGCGGGAAACCCCGCGCGGATGATCCGGCGGATCGAAGCAGACGGGAGCAGGCCATGACGCCCCAGGCGCCGTCACGCGGCCGCATCATCGTCTTCGGGATTCTGTTCTTCTACCCGCTTGCGGGCGTGACGTACCAGTTCCTGCACTACCTCCTGGGTTTGCGCAAGCTCGGCTACGACCCGTACTACGTCGAGGACTCCGGACGCTGGGTCTACGACCCGGCCATCAACGACATGTCGCCAGACGCGTCGGGCAACATCTCCAAGGTGCAGCCGATCCTCGCGGCCCATGGGTTCGGTGACCGTTGGGCATTCCGCGGGCGTTACCCGGAGGGGCGCTGCTACGGCATGACTGAGGAAGCGCTCATGCAGCTCTACCGCGAGGCCGACGCCTTTCTCAACGTCACGGGCGCGCAGGAGATCTACGAGGAGCACCTGTCCTGTCCGCGCCGTATCTACGTGGAATCCGATCCGTTCGTGATGCAGGCGCGCGAGGCCAACGGCGACGAAGGCACCATCCGGCTGCTCTCCGCCCACGACTCGCACTTCACGTTCGGCGAGAACATCGGCCAGCCCGACTGCGGCATTCCACCGAGCCGCTTCAACTGGCTGCCGACGCGCCAGCCCGTGATGATGGACCTGTGGGAGGTCGGCTCCGCGCCGACAAGGGCGCCGTATACGACGATCACCACGTGGCACAACAAGGGCAAGGACATCGAGTACCAGGGTGAGCGGTACTACTGGACCAAGGACCGCGAGTTCGAGAAGTTCCTGGATCTGCCGACCAGGCGGGACGTGGGCTTCGAGCTCGCTGTCGGCGTGGACGACGCGACCGCCGCGCGCCTCGCCGCCAACCGGTGGCGCCGTTCGAGCTCGGTCGGCGTGTCGGGCAGCATCGATCTCTATCGCCAGTACATCGCGAAGTCGCGCGGGGAGTTCACCGTCGCGCGCGATCAATACGTCCGCCCCAATACGGGCTGGTTCAGCGATCGCACTGCGTGCTATCTCGCGGCGGGGCGTCCCGTCATCACGCAGGAGACGGGCTTCAGCAAGGTCCTCCCCACGGGAAACGGGCTCTTCGGATTCCGCACGATGGACGATGTGCTGACGGCGGTCGACGCGATCGAGGGCGACTACGAGCGCCACGCGCGCGGCGCGCTCGAGGTGGCGCGAGAGTGCTTTGCGGCGGAGAAGGTCGTGGGGAGTCTCATGGAACGCGCGGGCCTCTGACCGCATGAACCGTCCACTTCGCATCGCCCAGGTCCCGACCATCGCCACGCCCGTCCGTGAGATCGGCGCAGGGAGCGTCGAATCGTTGACGTGGCTGCTCACGCGCGAGCTCGCGGCCCTCGGCCACGAGGTGACGGTGTTCGGATGCGCCGGCTCGGAGGTGGCGGGCGAGCTGGTGACGACGCTCCCCGGGCCCTACGCGATGCCGGGCGTGCCGGAGGACTGGCAGCTCTGCGAGTGGATCAACCTGTCGCGCGCCCTCGAGGAGTCCGGCCGGTTCGACATCGTGCACTCGCACGCCTACCTGTGGGGCGTCCCGCTCGAACGGCTCTGCCGCGCCCGCATGGTCCACACGCTGCACGTCATGCCCGGACCCGACATGGCCATCCTGCGGCAGCGCTACCCCGGCGCATGTGTCACGGCGCTCAGCCACGCGCAGTGGGCGAAGTTCCCCGCCGAGGCGCCGGGCATCGTGATTCCCTCCGCGGTCGATCCATCGGCGTTCACGTTCAGGGACGAGCCGCAGGACTACGCCGTGTTCCTGGGGCGGTTCATCAAGAACAAGGGGCCGCTTCGTGCCATCGAGGCCGCACGCAGGCTCGGCATACCCCTCCGGATGGCGGCGCCGCACAATGAGTACTACGAGCAGGTGATCGAGCCGCACGTGGACGGGCGCACGGTCATCTACGAAGGTGAGGTGGCGGGCGCCGAGCGGGATCGGCTGCTCGGCGGCGCGCGCGTGATGCTCTACCCGCTCAACTGGCCGGAGCCGTTCGGGCTGGTGCAGATCGAATCGATGTTGTGCGGCACGCCGGTCGCCGCCGTCGCGATTGGTGCCTCGCCGGAGATCATCGAGGAAGGCGTGACCGGCTCGTGCGCGCCGGACGAGGACGCTTTCGAGGATGCAGTCACACGCTGCCTGTCGCTCGATCGGCGCGGGGTGTACGAGCGCGCCAGGTCGTGGTGTTCGCCCCGGCAGATGGCGCTCGACTACGTTCGCGTGTACGAAGAGGCGCTCGGCTGATCCGGCGCCGGCCCACCAGCCGGTCAGCGGATGGGTTGTGCCGTGTAGATGAGCCCCTCCTGATCCGAGAAGAACGCGAACCTGCACGGATCCCGCGTGTCCTTGACGGAGAACACGTACGTCGTCTCGTCGGCGGTCACGTTCACCGCGAAGCCGTCGACGGTTGCCTGCACCCCGGGCAGGTCCGCAAGCGGCCGGAAGCGCTTCTCCTGCCGGAAGACGGCCTGCTGCTCGGTGTTGATCTGCCGAGCCAGTGTGAGCGCGGCACGCCTGCGGGCCAACTGGTCCGGCGACTCCTGAGGGCCGTGCAGGCAGGCCGCAGTCGGCTCCTGGCCGACGCTCGTGGCAATGGCGCCGGCCAGCACGATGGCGGCAATGGCGGCGATTCGCATGGTGTGTCCCTCCTTCGCCTTGGACGACCGGTGCACCCGCCTGGCTGTGCGTGGAACCTCCGGGCTTACGATAGCGGCGGTGGTCTCTGCCGTGCCCGGCTCGTCCCGGCCCGCGGCCAGGGCCGTTCCATGGGAGGACGCATGTCCAGTCGGACCTCCGTTTGTTGCCTGGTGCTGATGCTTGCGATCCTGCCGGGCGCCGCCCGCCAGGATGCCCTGACGGGCACGCTCCTCGTTGCCAATCGCACGGGCGGGAGCATCTCGCTCTTCGACGTGGCGACCCGGGTCGAGATGGCGCGTGTGCCGATCGGTCCGGCCATTCCACACGAGGTGGCCGTCAGTCCCGACGGACGCCTGGCGATGACCGGCGCCTACGGTCCCAACGACGCCCCCGGCAGCCGCCTCGTCGTCATCGACGTCGCCGAGGGGCGCGCGATCGGGCGTATCGACCTTCCTTCACCATCCAGGCCGCACGGCATTGCGTTCCTGCCGGGCGGCCGGCGTGCCGTCGCGACGATGGAACAGGCGGACCAGCTGGCGCTCGTCGACGTCGTGAACCTGAAGGTCCTGCGCACCTATCCGACGGGAGGGCGCGAGGGGCACATGGTCCGGCTCAGCCCGGACGGCACGCGCGCCTACGTCACCAGCCGCGGCGCCGAAGGCACGGTGTCGGTGATTGCACTGGACAAGGAGGCGGCGCCTGTCGTGATCCCGACTGGAAAGGGAGCCGAAGGGCTGGCCGTCTCGCCCGATGGCCGAGAGGTGTGGGTGGTCAATCGCCTTGCCGAGACCATCTCCATCGTCGACACGCAAGCGCTCGAGGTGACGGCAGTGGTGGACGTCCTGCCCGACGCCCGCCGCGCGGAAATCTCTCGCGAGGGCCGCGTGCTCGTGCCGCACGGCGGAACGCCGGATGCACCTGCCCAGTACCTGTCGGTCTACGACCTCGGCCGGCGCGCGCTCGTGGGTCGCCTCGCCATGCACGAGGGACGCAAGGGGCCAGGCGGGTTCGGCATTCTCATTGTCGGCGAGCGGGCGTTTGCCAGCGACCGCGCGGGGCGCGCCGTGCTGAGCCTGAATCTCGCGGACATCAGGGCCGTGCAGGCCTTTGCCGACCATCTGGACGACCCTGACGGCCTGGCGTACTCGCCCGTGCGGGCGGCGGTGCTGCAGCGATAGAAGTCGCACGATTCCTCAACGCGGGATGGTCTGCCGGAACGAGCGGCGGGTGTATCGGGAGCCGGCGCGCGCGTGGCTTGCTCGAAACGGCAGCCGAGCGCGAGGGCGGCGTGTCAGCCGATGGCCGGCGGACGGGGCCTGGTGAACGAGAAGACGACTGCGTCGTGCGGGCCGTCGTGCAGCAGCAGTCGATCCCTCAGTACGCCCTCGCGCGCGGCGCCGGCCTTCTCCGCGACGCGGAGGCTGGCCTGGTTCTCGACGGCGACCACGATCTCCATACGCACGAGATCGGTGCAGGCCAAGCCCCAGTCGCGAAGGAGCAGCACCGCGCCCGTGGCGACACCGCGTCTGGTGAGATCGGAGCGGACCCAGTAGCCGAGGTTGGCGCGCCGGTGCTCGCGATCGATACCGTTCAGCCCGCACGCCCCAAGGAACTGTCCTGCGGTCGAGACGATGGCGAACTCGAACGCCCGGCCGTCGGCAAAGGCGGCAACCTGCGCCTCGAGCCACGCGCGTGTTTCGTCGATGGCGTAGTTCGGGTGGCACCACGGCATCCACGGCATGAGATCGGCCATGGACGTGCGGACGCCGGCGTAGAGCGCCTCGGCGTCGTCGAGGGCGTAGGGCCGGATGCGGACGTCGACAGGCGACGAAAGGTCCACGGGGCATTCAGTCTACTGCGCACTCCGTCCCGGCGGCCGGCGGTCCACAGGCACCGGCCGACGGCATGAGACGCGAGGATGCCCGGCCCGGTCAGAAGGAGAACGTTGCGCCGACGACAACGGTCGGGTCGGCGTCGGGATTGAAGACATAGGTGGAGATTTCCCACGACCCCAGCGACAGCGCGCCGAAGAACCCGCGCTGGATGTCGAACTCGGTCTGATACACGCGGGTTCGCTGGACGGACAGTCCGGCACGAAGCCAGTCGAGCGGTGTCCAGCCGAGCTCGGACCACGTGTAGAGGAAGCTGTCGGCACTATCGCCGGCGTCGAACACGTACTCGCTCTCGCTGCTGAAGTCGAGGGCCCGCCATGCCAGCGTGCCCGAATATCCGATCGCCAGGCCGTCCGTCTGTCCGAACACCCCGCCCACCATCGGCGTGATGTCGAGCGTCACCTGGTCGCCGACGCTGAAGTTGCGACCGATCCAGGCCGACCCGGTCTCGAGGTTCTCGTAGTTGTAGCGTCCCTCCAGGTGGAGCCAGCCGCGATCCGCCGTCACGGTCGGTTGCACGAAGGCATCTTCGTCCGGCACGACGTAGGTGAAGAGCGATACCGAGCCCGACCACACCGGGGCCGCCGTCCCGGCGGCAGCCTGGGCCGCTGGCGGCGTCGTCTGCGCGATGACCACCGCAGCCGGGAACACGGTCATGGCACACAGCAGGGAGACCACCATCCGCATGACGCATCATCCCCCGAGCGCGATCGTGAGGCCGACGAGCACGAGGCCGAGCACGACCATTGCCAGACCGACGGCAACCGGCCGCAGATGACTGACGCGTCCGAACGCGAAGCCGGTGATGAAGAGCAGAACAATCGCGACCGCGTTCGAGATCCGCATCGCCGGACCCACGTCTGACACCAGCAGGAATGGCACCGCGACCGGGAAGGTCGAGAGGAACACCAGGAGGAAGACCGCCAGTGCGCCCCAGTAGTCCGACAGGTGAACACGGCGGGATACCGGGTCGGGCATCGCCAGGAGACGCAGCCGCAGCGTCTCGAGCTCCGCTGGTTGCAGCAGGGCGGCCACCGGCCGCGGCAGTGCCTCCGCGATGACGCGATGGCCGTCGGCTGGGGTCGGCGCCTCCCGCAACGCCCGGAACGTCGCCAGCGAGGTCCCGCGCTCGGCCATGCAGCCCATGACGAAGAAGAGGCCGTCGATGATCCCCCACGCCAGGTTGCAGCCGATCGCGCCGACGAGCATCGTCCGGACGTCGTCACGGCCGGCGTCGACGACGCTCAGAGAACCCGTGAAGGTGAGCACCATGATCAATCCGAACAGCACCTCGGAGATGCGATCGATGGGTTCGAGGACGCGCGTCGAGGCAAACGAGAGGAGGCCCATTACATCACCCGCGGAGGCAGCAGGTAGAGCGTCACGGCAAACACGAAGTAGACCATCAGTACGAGCACGCCGACGAACCACGCCGATCGCCCACCGGTGGTGACCAGGGCTGCGGTCGTCGTGGCGATCAGCATCATCGCGACGGCCCCGGGCCAGAACTCGAGGTCCATCGGACTGGGCCCCAGCACATAGCTGAGGAGCACCAGTACCGGGGCGACGAACAGGGCAATCTGCGAGGCGCTCCCGAGGGCGATGCCGACGCTCAGGTCGAGGCGGTTCTTCCGCGCACCGGAGAACGCCGACGCCATCTCCGCCGCGGCTCCGACGATGCTCACCACGACGAAGCCGACGAACGCGGGGGACATGCCGAAGGCTTCCGCGGCTTCCTGCACCGAGGCCACGAACACCTCGCTGACGAGGGCGACGAGCACGGTCACGACGGCCAGCGTCGCCAGCGCCGTGCCAATCGGCCACGGTTCCTCGCCCGCCTCGCCGTGGCTGACACTGCCGAACCACTCCTTGTGGGTGCCGAGCGAGAACAGCAGGCCCAGGGCATAGGCCCCGATCAGCAGCACCGAGAGACCGACGCTCAGGGTCGGGACGAAGGTCTGGTCGATCGCCGGATCGCCCGACGTGACGGTGGACGGCACGAGCAGCGCGACCGTGGCGAGGAAGAGCAGCCCGGCCTGCAGCCGCGCGTTGGCCCGGTTGTACTCCTGCACGTGGTGCCGGAGCCCGCCGAGGAGAAACGACATGCCGAGCATGAACAGCGTGTTGGTGACGATGGCGCCCGCGATCGATGCCTTGACGAGCATGTACTGCCCGGCCCTGAGGGCCGTGAGCGCGATGACCAGCTCGGTCAGGTTGCCGAGCGTCGCATTCAGCAGTCCGCCAGCAGCGTCTCCGGTCCTGGCCGCCACCGACTCGGTGGCATGACTGAGGAGCGTGGCCAGCGGCACAATCGCCAGCACCGAGATGACGAACAGCAGCGTGTGCGATTCGGGCGCCGCCGCCTCGCCCACGAACACGGCCGGCACGAAGATCAGCAGCCAGAGGATCGGGTTGTGCCGGATTTCGCGGAGCAGCAGTGTCATGGCCTGCGAGTCTACGCCCGAGCCGGGCCGGGTCGCACGACTCGACATGCCGGTCGGACGAGTGGAGGTACGATGGTCCCGGCCCCGAGCGGGTGGATGGACTCCGAAATCCCGGAGGGGTCGGCAGTCCCGGCCGGGCCCAGCGCCACTGCGGGCGCCAGGTGCCGGCCCTGAACTGCGAATCGCTGACATGCCGCCGTCGCCGCGGTCACGTTCGCCGTGCCCTCAAGGATGTCGTCCATGGTCACGACCGACACGTCGAAAGGACGGCGGCCGGTGCTATCTCTCCGCGCCACGCCGGAACCTGCTTCGATCTCAGCGTCGTCCCGGCGTCGTCGTCGACGAGGATCTGGCCGACGGCCCGCTCAGAAGCGGATCCGCGCGCCGACCAGAATCGGGAGCGACCAGCGTGAGCTCCCGCTGTTCACATCACGCAGTCCTTCCTCGACCAGCCAGTCCACGTCCGACAGGCCGCCCATGAAGCGAATCTGCGTTTCAGCCATCACCTCCAGGGGACCAACGCCGATGAGGATGCCGCCGGTCGGCCCCAGGCTGAGGGCCCACGACTTCTCGAAGATCTTGCCGTCCTGGGCGGCAAGCCCGGGCAGGGCGCTGGCAGGCAGCCCGACGAACGTGCCCCGGATGTCCTGGAGCCGGTTGATGCCTACCAGATAGCCCAGGAAGGGCGTGAAGCGCGTCCGGGCGAAGAACCACCGCTGGCCGCCTTCGACCCCCCAATACTGGTACTCGGTGAAGTCCACGTTGAGCGGGACCGGAGGGTTGGTGCCCACGGTGCCGATCGGCGTCGCGGCGTCCGACGCTTCGCTGCTGGACCACACGAAGTTGAGGACCGCCTCGGTGCGCGGCGTGGTCCGGTAGCCGGCGCCGAGCTTGAGCATTCCGATGCGGCCGTACACCTCGTCGTAGGTCGTCTCGTCCAGGTTGATCGGCGCCCCCCCGAGGGTCTGGCCTGTCGCCGTCTTGATCATCTTGCCGCTGAACTGGTTGTCCCACCCGAAGAGCACCGAGACCGTGAGCCGGTTCCGCAAGGTGTCGGTGACTGCGGGCTGCACGGCTACCGTCACCGCCTCCGTTCTCGTCACGTCCACGCGGTCGCCGACCTTGAGACTCTCGACAATCTTGGGGTCGGTGGTATCCAGTAGTCCCCGCGTGTAGGCGATCCCGGTCGGTCCGGTGAAGCTCACGACGCGGTTGACCGGGTCCCAGCCGGTGATCGTCACGGTGGTCACCCGCTGCCGGGTTCTCGTCGCACCAGGCAGGTCTCCGGGCGTCCCTACCGTCGTCGGCTCCTGAATCCGATCGACCGCCGCCTCGCCGGCGGGCTTCACGCGGACGCTCACCCGATCGTAGTAGGTGGCCGTCACGGTGTCGCCAACTTTGACCTGCTCGAAACGCACGGCAGTCGGCGGAACGTCCAGGGTCACCACCCCGCCATGCTCCAGTCGAATCATCACGGTGCGGGCGGCGTGGTCGACGGCGTCAACGGTTCCCCGGATGGTGACCTGGCTGTCCGCCTGTTGCGCGTGGGCGGTCGACACGCCCGGCACGGCCGCGAGGGCCAGCAGGCAGATCGATGTCGCGAGAATTTGTGGGGTCATGGAATCAATCTCTTCAGTTGCGCCAGAGTTCCCGACCACGCTGCCCAAGGCGCTGCGAATCAGCGGGGTCGGTGCGGGCGCCACCTCGACAGGTGTCGCCGCACACCGATTACGTGGCTGCAACAATCTCGCCAGTCGCAGCTGACCGGAAGAGGCGACCGAGTGGCCTGCGGTTCGTTGGTTCAGGCACTCGACGGGTCTGGACCCTCCGGAATGACGGACCGGCTCCGGCATCTCGATGCGGGTCACTGCGTACGCACCAGCGGGCCTCGCGTTCTTGCGCTGTGCCGTGTGCTTGATTCGAGTGGTGCCGGAGGAGGGGATCGAACCCACACTCTCGCAAGGAGAACGGGATTTTGAGTCCCGCGCGTCTGCCAGTTCCGCCACTCCGGCCAGGAGGACGAACCTCGATTATACGGCGGCGCGAGCCTGCCCGCCGGCGGAGCTGAAGCTCCGCCCTACGCGACCGGCGGAAGCTCCGCCCGACGGATGCGGCACTTTCAGTGGGGAACCCAGGCGAGCGCGAGGAGTTGCACGGAGACGCCGCCGCGCTTCGGCTTGATGACGACGCGGTCGAGCGTGTCGGAGGCGGGGTCCCACTCTGTCGCAACCGCCTGGAGATCGGCTTCGAGCGCCGCCTGCAGGTCCGCGAGCTGCTGCTCGAGGGCCGCGACGTTCTCCTGCGCGCGCGTGACATCGGCGGACTGCTTCGAGGCCCGGCCCACACCGCGTGCCGTCGTTGTCGCGCGGCCGAGCGTGGTCGCGCTGACGGCCTTCCGTCCCAGGAGCGCGCCGACGAGGGTCGCGCCAAATGAGACCGCGGCCGACATCTTCGATTCGGTCGCCTGGTGGGCTTCGCGATCGACCGCCGCTTCCGCGCGCCGGACTCTCTCTTCGGCCGAGCGGATCTTCGACGCGTACTTGTCACGGACCTTCTGGACGGCCTGATCACGGCCTTCGCGGAGCGCGGTCTGCAGGCGGATGCGGAAGTCGCGCTCGGGCTCGTCGGGCATCGACGTCAGCTTCGCGCGCGCGCTGCTCATGAGCTCGACCGCCTGGGACTGCGCCACCCAGCGCGCGAAGTCCTTCTCCCAGGCGGAGTAGCTCTTCGCCCGGGTCGCCGCTGCAGGGAGGACCGCAAACGAGAGCCCGGGACGAGGCGTGGTCTCCAGTTCGCCGGCCGTGAAGGCGGCAGGCTCTGCGTGTTCCCAGTCGACGGGGACGGCCGCGTCGGTGATCGGTGTCACGACCGTCACTTCGCGCGTCTCGTCGATGGCCAGCTTTGCGTTCGAGTAGGTGACACGCGCCACGCCGACGAGGAAGGGCTCGCAGGTCGAGCCCGGGCCGGGTACGAAGAACTGTTTGATCGCCGGGTCGAGGATGGGGGCCGGCGACGCCGGCGTTGACGCCGGGACTGACCGGCCTTCGCCAAGGCTACGGCGGTCCGCCGAAGCTTCAGCGGAGGCGGAAGTCCCGGCGCTCCGTACCGCGGTCCCCGCGCTCCGCGCGGTGGTATCGGCGCTCCGATCGTCGGGTACGGCGCCGGGTGTGTCATCGGCGGCGCCCGGTCCTCCCGTCTCCGCGATCAGCGTCCGCAACTCGTCGCGGCCAAGCGGGCCCCTGAGATACGACAGCGTCCAGCGTGTCTCGAAGAGAACCGGCTCCTTCTCGTGCACGTTGTGCAGCAGGAAGATCCGCTTGCCGAGCGACGAGAGGAGCCTGTCCAGCGCCGAGCGGTCGAAGCCCTGGCCCGTGCCGGCCGCCGCGCCTTCGAGGCCGTCGAGGACCCGCGCCTTGTCGCGCTCGGTCTGGAGCCGTCCGAGCATCCACGTACCGCAGTTGGAGAGCGCCTTGTAGTCGAGGTCCACCGGGTTCTGCGTGGCGAGCGCCATTCCCACGCCGAACGCTCGCGCCTGTTTGAGCAGCGTCAGCAGCGGCGCCTTGGACGGCGGGTTGGCCACCGGCGGGAGAAACCCGAAAATCTCGTCGAAGTAGACGAGCGCGCGGAGGCTCGACGTGCCGCGCTCGGCGCGCATCCACCCGACGAGCTCGTTGAGCAGCAAAGAGACGAAGAACATGCGCTCCTGGTCATCGAGGTGCGCGATCGACACGACGGCCACACGGGGCTTGCCCTCGGCCGTATAGAGCAGCCGGCCGATGTCGAGCGGCTCGCCCTGCAGCCATCCGGCAAAGCCGGGCGCCGCCAGCACCTGGTTGAGCTGCATGGCCAGGCCGAAGCGATCCCTTGCCGGGTAGAACGACTCGAGATCCAGCACGCCCACACGCGCAAACGGCGGGTCCTGCACGGCCGCAATGAGCCCGGCCAGGTCCAGGTCGCGTCCGCTCGTCCAGGCGTCGGCAAAGAGCGACGCGACGAGCACGTGCTCGCGGCTCCGGAGCGGTTCCGCGTTGACCCCGGCCAGCGTGAGGACGCTCGTCGCCGCCGTGTTGACGCGATCGCCGAGCAGGTCGGGATCCTCGAGAACTGCCGCGGGCGGCGCCGCAAACGACCGCACGATCGAAAGCGGACGACCGCTCAGGCTGCCCGGCGTGTACACCGCGAACTCGGCGGCATCCTTCAGCCGCTGGATGCGCGAGCCGTCCTCGTTCCACTCGGCGAGCCCCTTCGCCCACTTTGCGGCTTCGGCTTCCGCAAACGCCTCTGCGCTGACGCCGGCGGCCCGGGGTTCGTCGGTGTTGACCCACGGCGCAAACTCCGTCGCTGAGAGGCCGGGAAAGGTGAGGAGCAGGTTGGCGAGGTCGCCTTTCGGATCCAGCGCCAGCACGGGCACGCCGTCGATGGCCGCTTCCTCCATCAACCCAATGCCGAGTCCCGTCTTGCCGCTCCCGGTCATGCCCACGATGACCGCGTGCGTGACGAGATCGGACGAGTCGTAGAGGACGGGAACGTCCGTGCGCTGCCGCGTGTCGGGATCGACCTGCCTGCCGAGATAGAAGAGGCCGAGCTTTTCGTAGTCCATGCGAAGGGAGAAGTGGGAAGTGAGAAGCGGCGGTTTGGGGGGCTGAAGGCCCGACCTACTGGCGGACCTTGCCGTCGACCGTCCAGCGATAGATGGTGCGCCGCCGGCCTTCGTGGTCCGTTACCGACTCCACCTTTTCGGCCTCCCAGTCGCCGAGCGCGAAGTTGTGCGCCACGATGCGGCTTCCGGGCCGGAGCTCGCGGGTCAGCTTTGGGCGGAGCTTGAGGTTGGACGAGGACAGCAGGTAGAGCGTGAGGACCGACACCTCGGAGAGGTCGGCCGTCATCGCGTCCTGCAGCTTGAAGGTCACGAGATGGCTGACGCCGGCCGCCTTCGCATTGGCGTTGGCCTGGGCGAGGAGTTCAGGATCGATATCGACGCCAATGCCTCGGGCCCCGTAGGTCCTGGCCGCGGTAATCGGAATCCTTCCATCCCCGCACCCCAGGTCCATCACCACATCGTCTTTGGTGACGCCGGCCAGGGCGAGCATCCGATCGACGACTTCCTGGGGGGTCGGCACGTAGGGGGCCAGTTGCGGGGCGTCGGGCCGCCGCGTCTGGGCCGTTTGGGGGACCAGACCTGTTACTGTCGAGCTTGCGAGAAGACCGGCAAGGACGAGGACGGGAGCGATTCGGGCCATTGGATGCCCAGTTTACCGCCTCGCCGGGGGTCCCGGGGCCGTGCGAAACGCTCCGGAGCCGGTCCCGGCAGCTCTGGCCCGTCCGGAGGTAACCGCCCGGAATCACAGGGGTTGTTTTGCCGGGCCGATCTCGTGGAAACGCCTGTTTTTCGGGCTTTTCCGTTGATTTCGGCCCCGAGGTCGGGTATACTGACTCTTGCCTCAGGGCACCCCGATCCCAGCCAACATAGCGCGTCGAAACGAGGGTCACGTGTCATTTCAGATCGGTGACAAGGTCATTTACCCCAACCATGGACTCGGCGTTGTGGAGAAGGTCGAAGAAAAGACCATTCTCGGCACCACCACCGGGTTCTTTCACTTGCGCATCATCTCCAACGAAACCACCGTGCTGGTTCCCGTCGCCAACGTCGACAACGTCGGCCTGCGGCGCGCCATCACGGACGAGGAGGTCGAGCGACTCTTCATTCTGCTTGGTGACGGCAAGATCGACAACCACCAGAACTGGAAGGGGCGCTTCAAAGACAACTCCGACAAGATGCGCACCGGCTCCATCTACGACATGGCGGACGTCCTCAAGAGCCTGACGTTCCTCGCCAAGTCCAAGAGCCTGTCCTTCCGCGAGAAGCGCATGCTCGACCGCGCCAAGTTCCTGGTCGTCTCGGAGATCTCCGAGGTCATGTGCCTCTCGGCCGCGACCATCGAGGATCGCGTCAACCAGGCGCTCGAGAAGTGCTTCGTCATGAAGGCCCGCGCGCAGCAGCGGGCCCAGACGCGTGCCGCCGCGGCCAAGCCGGCGCCGGCCAAGGCCACGGCCAAGGCCACCGTCGCGCGCGTCGCGGCCAAGCCCGCGCGCCAGGCACGCGCCAGCTAGGGCTACGACTCGTTCGGGATGTCCGGGCCGGTGGGCGAGACCACGTTCACCGGCCCGACGTCTGTACGGCAGTCCGGTATCATCTCTTCGCTGGAGGCATGACTTCTATGATGCGCGTGCGACCCGCGGTTCTGGCGACCCTGCTGTTGTGGACCGCGCCGGCTCTTGCCCAGACGGCGGCCACCGGGCCGCGCCAGTTGTCGGTCGAGGACTACCAGCGCGCCGAGCGCTTCCTCGCCGCCAATACCGCGCCGCTCGTGCTGGGTGCCGGCGTCCGCCCGCGCTGGATGGACGATGGGCGGTTCTGGTACCGGACCCAGCGCGAAGAGGGCCCGGAGTTCGTCGTCGTCGATCCGGTGAAGCGGACCAGGACGCCCGCATTCGATCACGCGCGCGTGGCCGCCGCCATGTCCGCCGCGGCCGGCCAACCCTACGCGCGCGCGCGCCTGCCATTCCAGGCCATCGAGCTCTCGGCGGACGGTTCCGAGGTCTCGTTCAACACCGACTCGCGCCGCTTCACGTGCGATGTCAAGGGCGACGCCTGCAAGGTCACCGACCGGCCCGCAGTGAAGCCCGAAGTGCTGTCGCCGGACGGCAGGCGCGCCGCGTTCATCCGCGACTGGAACCTGTGGGTGCGCGATGTCGCCACCGGGGCCGAAACGCAGCTGACGACCGACGGCGTCGAGGACTTCGGCTACGCCACCGACAACGCCGGCTGGCGCTACAGCGATCGGCCGGTGGTCAAGTGGTCGCCGGATTCCCGCCGGATTGCCACGTTCCAGCAGGACCAGCGCGAGGTCGGCGAGATGTACCTCGTCACGACCAACGTCGGGCATCCCCGCCTCGAGCAGTGGAAGTATCCGCTGCCGGGCGACAAGGTCATCCCGACGATCCAGCGCGTGATCATCGACGTGGACGAGCGCAAGGTCGTGCGGCTCCAGATGCCGCCGGATCAACACCGCTCCACCCTCTGCGACGACGTCATCTGCGGCGGCGACTGGGTGGACGTGCAGTGGGCGCCCGACAGCCGCAGCCTCTCGTTCGTGTCGTCGTCTCGCGATCACAAGCTGGCCGAGCTGCGCGTCGCCAACATCGAGACCGGCGAGGTGCGCGACGTGATGCACGAGCTCGTCGGCACGTTCTTCGAATCCGGCAACGGCCGCGTCAACTGGCGCTACCTGCCCGCGTCGAACGAGGTCATCTGGTTCTCCCAGCGCGACGACTGGGGGCAGCTCTATCTGTACGACCTGGCGACGGGGCAGCAGAAGCTGCAGATCACGAGCGGTGAAGGCAACGTCACGCAGCTGCTTCACGTCGACGAGGCTGCGCGCGCGCTGTACTTCGCGGCCGTCGGCAAGGAAGCCGGCCGCGATCCGTACTTCCGGCACCTCTACCGCATCGGCATGGACGGCAAGGGGCTCACGCTCTTGACGCCGGAGGACGCCGACCACGACGTGTCGCTGGCCGAGGACGGCAGGACCTTCGTCGACACGTGGTCCACGCCGGACACGCCTCCCCAGACCGTGCTGCGGGACCAGGCGGGGACGATCGTGCTGCCGCTGGAGAAGGCCGACATCAGCAGGCTGATCGCGACGGGCTGGAAGCCGCCGATGCGGATCACGGTCAAGGCGCGCGACGGTGTGACGGACCTGCACGGGCTGCTGTACCGGCCGACGAACTTCGACGCCTCCGTCACGTACCCGATCATCAACAACGTCTACCCCGGGCCTCAGACCGGCAGCGTCGGCAGCCGGCAGTTTGCCGCGTCGCGCGGCGACACGCAGGCCATGGCCGAGCTCGGCTTCGTGGTCGTGCAGGTGGACGGCATGGGCACGCCGTGGCGATCCAAGCGGTTCCACGAGGCGTACTACGGTGACATGGGGGACAACACGCTGCCGGACCAGGTTGCCGCCATGAAGGAACTGGCCGCGCGCTACCCATGGATTGACCTCGAGCGCGCGGGCATCTACGGGCATTCGGGCGGCGGCTTTGCGACCGCGGGCGCCATGTTCCGCTATCCGGACTTCTTCAAGGTCGGCGTCTCGCAGGCGGGCAACCACGACAACAGGAACTACGAGGACGACTGGGGCGAGAAGTGGCAGGGCCTGCTCGAGAACCAGGCCGGCGGCACGTCGAACTACGACAACCAGGCCAACCAGCTCGTCGCCCATCAGCTGAAGGGCAAGCTGCTGCTGGCGCACGGCACCATGGACAGCAACGTCCCGATGTACAACACGCTGCTCGTGGTCGACGAGCTCATCAAGGCCAACAAGGACTTCGATCTGATCCTGCTGCCCAATCGCGGACACGGGTTCGGCAACGAGCCGTACATGGTTCGTCGCCGCTGGGACTACTTCGTCAACCACCTGCTGGGGGCGACGCCGCCGCCGGACTACGAGATCAAGCCGCCGGCGCCAACGACGCCTTGAGGAAGCAGGCTTCAGGCTTTGGGCTTCAGGCTTTAGCTAGAGCCTAGAGCCTAGAGCCTAGAGCCTAGAGTCAAGAGTCAAGAGCCCAGCCCCAGCCCCGGGCGGAATTGACGTTCCGCCCTACGACCCCAATGTCCACCTTCATCGCCGCGATCCGATCGCTCGTCACCTACATCGTCGTCGCGATGTACGTGCTCATCGCCGGGCCGATTGCCCTGTTCATCTGCGTGCCGCTCGAGCTCAGGCACACGATGTTCAAGCTGGGCCACGTGGGCGCGGCGCTGGCGCTCGGCTGCGCCGGCATCCGGTACCGCGTGTTCGGGCGCGAGCACGTACCCGCCGGGCAGGCCGTGGTGTTCTGCTCCAATCACCAGAGTAACGTCGACCCCCCCGTGCTCTACCGCGCGCTGCACGAGCGGCTGCACATCCTGTTCAAGGCCGAGCTCCGCAAGCTGCCGATCCTCGGCATCGTCATGGAGACCGGCGGCTTCATCCCCGTGCCTCGTGAGAACAAGGAAGCGGCGCTCCAGTCGATCGACAAGGCCGCCGAGTCCATCCGGAGCGGGAACTCGTTCCTGATCTTTCCCGAGGGCACGCGCAGCCGGACCGACCGGCTGCTGCCGTTCAAGAAGGGCGGGTTCATCATGGCCATCAAGGCGCAGGCGCCCATCCTGCCCGTGGCCATCTCCGGAGGCCGCGAGGCGATGCACAGGGGGAGCCCGATCGTGCGGCCGGTCACGGTCACCGTGCGCATCGGCGAGCCCGTGCCGACCGCCGGCCTGACGGTCGACCAGCGCGACGACCTCATCGCAGTCGTGCGGGAGCGGATAGAGGAGATGCTGCGCGCCGGCTAGCGCGCGGTTAGCGGCAGGCGCGCGTCAGGTGAGCTCGCCGTTGACGCCGAGCATCTCGCGCCCGCCGCTCCGCTCGAACACCTCCGCTGCTTCGTGCGTGCGGGCGGCGAGGCGCTCCACGAGCGCCACGAAGCGTGCGGTGTCGCGGGCGCTGTCGAACAGAGGGTGGCGTGCGAGCATGCGCGCGGGTGAGTAACCCGACGCAATCGTCTGCTCCAGCACGTCGAGGCCTCGCTCCAGGTCGCCCATCCTGAAGAAGCAGAGCGCGCAGAGGAACTGCGCCTCCGGGTCCGAATGCGCGGCGAGTGCGCGCTCGACGGTCGGTCCTGCCTCGTGCGGCGCGAGCGTGCTCTCGGACACCGCGGCCACCGTCATGTAGTAGCGCGGCGGCAGCCGCGCGGTGTCGACCGCGGCGAGCCCCGTGCGGAAACGCTCGATCGACCCGCTGAAGGCTCTGGCAATCAGCCCGCCGTGCGGGGCCGTGCCGGGCGGCAGGGTCTTGAGGAATCGATCGAGGTCCTCGTCCCCTTCGGCGACGTGGAGGGCCGTGAAGTCGACTCCCGTCTCGACGGTGGGATCGAGCCTGCGCGCTTCGGCATCGGCGGCCACCGACGCGGACAGGAGTCCGGCGTAGCGGCAGGCGTGCACCAGGCCGGCAAACAGCAGTGCGTCGTTTCGGTTGACGGTGGCGTGCTGCAGCAGCCGGCCGATGGCGGAGGTGGCCCGGCCCTGTTCCGACTCGAGGTGTGTCAGATAGCGGTGAGCCGCCGGCAGGTCCGGTGCGAGGGCCAGCGCATGCCGGAACGCCTCCTCCGCACGCGCGAGGCTGCGCGCGGTGTCGGTGAAGAACTTGCCGTAAACGCGGTGACAGCGCCCGAGTGCCGCCCATGCGGGCGCGAATCCGGGGTCCTCTGCGATGGCCTGCTCGAAGAGGCCGCGCGCCTGCTCGGTCTGATCGAGATGTCGGGCGTGCTCGGTCCCCCTCAGGAACAGGTTGAAGGCACGTGCCGTGGCGGGCGCGTGATGCACGCTGGACTGCCGCGCCGGGCCCTCGGCCGCGACCAGGTCCGGGCGGTGTTGCGACAGCAGGTGCCTCGCCGAGTGCACCATCGCGTCTTCGACGGCGATGATGTCGTCCATCGTGCCGGTCACCGGCGCCGCGCCGAGCAGCGTGCCGCTCGAGACGTCGATGAGCTGGACCGTGAGGCGCAGACTGGCCCCCGACCGCAGGAGCGTGCTCGAGAAGACCAGGTCCACGTCGGCCGTTGCCGCCAGGTGCCTCGGGTCCGTGCCATCCTCCGTCACCGCGCGCGCGACCGCCGGGGCGCGCACCACGACGTTGCCAAGCGCGGCCAGCGATCCCGAGACCGCTTCCGCAAGCCCCATCGAGAGAAACGACACTTCCGGATCCGGCCGCGCGATCCGCACGGGCGAGAACACCAGCCGCGTGAGTGCGCGAACCGGGATGGACGCGCTTCGGGACGAATCGCTCGCCGTCTCGACCGACGCGAGCGCTCGTGCCATGGCCCCTGCCGTCTGGTAGCGCTCTTCGGGATCCTTCTGCATCGCGCGCCTGATGATGCGGTCGATGGCGACGACCGACGGCGGTCCTTGCAGCGCAGGAGGCTGCTCGTGGATGGCCGCGACGAGCGCGTCCGCAATGCTCGCCGCTTCGAAGGGCGGCCGTCCGGTCAGCATATGGAAGAGCAGGGCCCCGACAGCGTAGAGATCCGTACGATTGTCCACGCCGCTCCCCCGCACCTGCTCCGGCGCCATGTACTGGGGTGTGCCGATCAGGACACCAGCGCCGGTCAACCCCGGCTCGGCGACGGTGTCGAACGAGCTCGGCGTGAAGACACGGCGGGCCAGGCCGAAGTCGAGGAGCTTCGGGCCGTGCGCGGTCAGAAACACGTTGGAGGGCTTGATGTCCCGGTGCACGAGCCCACGTTCGTGCAGCACGCCCAGCGCGGCGAGCACGTCGCCGGCCATGCGCGCGCACTCGTCCGGCGACAGGGGACCGCGATGGAGTCGAGCGTCGAGCGACTCGCCATCGAGGAGCTCCATGGCCAGCACGATGCCGTGGGGCGTGTCGTCGATGTCGAAGACCTGGCAGATGTGAGGATGGCTCACGGCGGCCGCCGCGCGCGCCTCGCGCCAGAGGCGCGCTCTCAGCTCCTCATCCTCGGCCCGGCCGATGGTCTTGAGCGCGACGTCGCGCTCCAGGCGTTCGTCGCGTGCGACGTAGACGATGCCCATGCCGCCGCGTCCGAGCGGGCGCAGGATGGTGTAGTGGCCGATGCGGGCGCCTGAGGCGAGGTCGGCGGGACGGGAATCCTGCACGTGACTGTCTGCGCCTGATTCTGGCATATCCTGAGGAGGGTCGGCTGGAGAGGCCTTCATGGATGTGCTCGTCACGCTCGGACGGACGCTGGGCTTCTCGCTGGCCGCGGGCGTCAACCTCTACGCGACGATTGCGCTCGTCGGACTGGCCGCCCGCTACGAGTGGGTGAGCCTGCCCGAGCAGTTCGCCGTCTTCGACAATCCCTGGGTCATCGGTGCGGCATGCGTGCTGTACGCCGTGGAGTTCTTCGCGGACAAGATTCCGTGGGTCGACACGCTCTGGGACAGCGTCCACACGTTCATCCGCCCCGTTGGCGGGGCGCTCATTGCCGTGGCCGCCCTCGGTGAGGCGTCGCCGGGTGTCGAGGCCTTCGTGGCGCTCCTCGGCGGGACGGTCGCCGCGGGCAGCCACGCGACGAAGGCGGGCACGCGCGTGGTGGCCAATGCGAGCCCGGAGCCGGTCTCCAACT
>CAZJBN010000025.1:5370-40856 GCA_964543955.1 uncultured Bifidobacteriaceae bacterium | reverse complement strand
CGACCAGGCGAACGGCTCGGACTGAGGCATCGGGCCGCTTCCTGATCGAGCTCGAGATCATTCCCCGCTTCACCTGCTCGACCAGCGTCTGCAGGCCATTTTTGACCTTCGACGAGTCAATCACCGGGCTTGTGGTGAGCGGCTCGGCGGCAATGCCAAGGAACGGTGACGGGCGACCTCGGGCCCCGGGATATCGCTTCGTGATCAGGCCAACGTGTCCCTGGCGGCTGAACCCGCGAGCCCAAGAAACACCACAACGGCGCGATTGACCCGCAGCATCTCCTCGTCGGAGAGACGTCCGACATGCTCGTCGAGCTTCTTCTTCGACACCGTCGTGATCTTATCGATCATCGCGTGACTCGTGGCCTTGAGGCCATTCCGCGCCGATGGCTCGATAGGAAGGCGAATCAGCGGCGCATCGAGACTCTGAGTGGTGAGCGGACACACGGTGATTGACGCCGTCGCCTCGAATGCATCGTCCTGCAGGACGATCGCGGGACGCGGCTTCCCGGCGTGGTCCGATCCGCCTGCCACCGTCCAGATGTGTCCCCTTTTCACTCGGACGGCCACTCTGAAATGGCGTCAATGAAGCGCTGCTCGTCCTGCTCGGGCGGAGCAGAGGCGACGAGAGCAGACTGCCTGTGGACCTCGCGCCGAAAGGCGGGGGATCGGACGTCCGGCACCCAGATCTGGACCGGGCGTAAGCCGCGGCGACGCAAACGTGCGCGATGCGCGCGAACCTTATCCCTCGAAGCGGTCGGTCGAGTTGTCGGCATGGCTGACCAGGTTACATGTTACCTATCACAGGTGGTCTGTGATGCGTGCTTCCGCGCCCTTTCTCGCCTGGACCTTACTCACTCGACCGCGGCAAGCTGCACAACTCCATGGAGCGGGACAAGCGCCTCGTGGTAGCTTGGGAGCGAGCCGCCCGTGGCGAACCGCTGCGAGCTGCTGGTGGACTTGCCTGGAGGGGGACCTGTGAAGCGTCTCGTCTCGGCGGCGTTCTGCCTTCTCGTTGTCTTCAGCGCGACGGCCCTTCTGTTCGCCAAGGGCACGACAACCAGGATCACGATCTCAGGCGGCGGACTGCAGACTCCGGTCGAGATCGGTGATCCAGAGATCCTGAAGCACTTCAACGTGTGGTCGGGGGCCGGCGCCATGGCCAATGGCGCCGAGGGGACTGAAGGCTTCATCGTCGATTGGACCTCCGGCGCGGTAGCCGGCCGCCCGGATGGGCTTCGCACCTTCGAGTTGTCGTTCTACGTCAGGTACGCCAATCGGCCCTTCAGCGAGCAGCCGGATCAACTCGCCTACATCGTTTCGTACTCCGTGGATCCGGAGACCGGTCAGGGCTACGTCTATCTGCCCGGGAAGTCCGACCAGCCCTATCGCCTCAACACGAGCGCGATCTATCGCGGATGCGAGGGCAACTGGTTTCGGGCGAGCGCCGCCTGGCAGCACGCATTCCGGACCGCCGTCCACCGATAGCCCGAACTGTTCGTTGAGGCCCGGGATCGTTCGTCCCGGCGGTCTTACTGGGATGGCTGCGGAGGCACCTCGAAGCTGCCCCCGAGAGCCAGATGGACGTTGACGCGCTGCACGCGCTGCTCCGCCTGCACGCGGAGCAGCGCTGACTCCGTGGCATTCAGCGCCAGCTGACGCTGTGTGACGAATCGCAGGTCGGTGCTGCCGACCTTGTACTGCGCCTGGACGATCTCGAGGGCACGCCGGCTGTCGGACAGCGCCTGAGCGAGGACCTGCTCACGTTCGCGGGCGGCCACCTCGGCGGCGAGCGCGCTCTCGACTTCGCCGAAGGCGCGCAGCCCCACGGAGGCGTATGCGGCGACGGCCTCTTTCTGCTCGGCCGTCCGGATCTCGACCTGCGTCTTGAGCTCGCCTCCCCTGAAGATGGGCACCAGCAGGTTCGCGCCAAAGTTCCAGACCGGGTTGTCGCGATCCTGGAGCACGAAGAGATCACTCGAGATGGTGCTGACGCCGGTCGTCAACGCGATGGCCGGCAGGCGGGCCGCCTTCGCCTCGCCGACGCGGTTGAACGCCGCGGCAACACGCCGTTCGGCCGCGATCACGTCCGGCCGCCGTTCGAGGAGCTCGGATGGGAGCCCCGCCGGGATGGCATCAGGCTGACCGGGCAGCTGGGGGCTGACGTCGGCGGCGGCAGTCGGATACCGGCCCAGCAGGATCTCCAGAGCGCGAATGGCCTGCTCACGGCCCAGCTCGAGCTGCAGCAGCACATCGCGATAGGTCGCGACCGAGGCGCGCGCGATGAAGACGTCCTCGTCGTTCCCGACGCCGATGCGCGATCGCGCTTCCGCGAGGCGCACGAGTTCCTCGCCGTCACGAATGGTCCCTCGCGCCACCTCTGCCTGCAGCCCCGCCTCGGTGGCGAGGAACCAGCTCTTGGCCACCAGTGCGGCCATCGACTGACGGGCGTACTCGAAGTCGGCAGCCACCGATTCCGCACCCGCGGCGGCAGCCGCGCGCCCGTATCGCACACGGCCCCAGATGTCCAGCTCCCATCCCACCGTGATGGCGGCGCCCTGCAGCCCGGAGTTGTCGCCCGACAACTTGCCGCCCCCACGGGCCAGCAGGTCGACCGACGGGTAGAGCTTCGCGCCGGCCAGCTTGGCATGGAGCTGCGCCTGCTCGACGCGGGCCGCGCCCACCCGCAGGTCCGCGTTGTGCGCAATCGCCTCGATGACGGCAATCGTGAGGTAGTCGTCGCGGAACGTCGTCAGCCAGTTGTCGGACACCGCGCCCGGGGCGGCGCCCTTCGCCGTCCACGCGGGCGGCACCACCACCGATGGGAGCGCCTCCGTCTTCAGGGCCTCGGCGTCAGGCGGGCTCTTCAGCACGCACGCTGCGGAAGCCGCGACGGCCGTGACGGCACACACCAGGCCGAGAAGCGCCTGGAGACGCGCCTTCCATGAACGCTGGTCCGGACAAGGCCCCATCGCCATCTCCATCAGTGCCCGAGGCTGATGCTGTGCTTGATGATGATGTAGTCCAGGTACGACGCCACCCGCAGGAGCACTTTGCGGATGATGTGGATGAGCGAGAGGTGCTCGGTGTAGATCGCGGCGGATCCGCGCGCGCCCGCGGCCATGAAGAGGGCGTGATCCTGCTCACCCACCACCAGCTTGACGGGGAACCGGCCCGGCGGCGCCGTGAACACGGTGCGCGGCAGATCTCCCGTCGCTTCGCCCTGGCCCTGCGCGTTCGCCCACATCACCGAGTCCACGTGGGCCTTGATGACCCGGCCCGGATACGTGTCGAGCGTGATCTCCACCTCGTTCCCGGGGGCGACCTGGTGCAGCTCGTTCTGACCGAAGAGTGCGAAGAGCTGGTACTCCTCGTCGACGAAGGTCATCACCTCGTTGAACGGCATGCCGGCCACGAAGAAGCCAGGGCGCAGCATCACGTTGACCATCGTGCCGTTGCCCGGAGCGACAACGGTCGTCTGCTCCAGCTCCCACCTCGCGTTGTCGAGCTGTGCCTGGGTCGTGGCGACCTGCGCCTTCGATACGAGGACCTGCGCCTGCGCGGTCGCGATCTGTGCCCTGACCTCGGCGATGGTCGCGAGCTCTCCGCCCACGCGAGCCGCAAGCTTCTCCCGCACCTCCTGCTCGGTCGCGCGCGCCGCGGCGAGCTGCGCCGTCAGCTCGTTGACGTTGGTCTGCGCCTGCTCGAGATCGAAGCGATTCCCCGCGCCGGCGTCCACGAGCTCGCTGTTCTGCCGCACGCGCTGACGGGCCAGGTCGAGCGAAGCCGACAGCGAGGTCACCTGTCCGGTGGCGGCGTTCAGCTGCTCGCCGAGCTGGCGCTCACCGGCTGAGGCGCCGGCCAGACGGGCCTGCACTTCGACCAGGCGGGCCTGATCGGCGCCGACCCTGGCCTCCTCCGACGCCAGTCTTGCTTCGAGCGAATGCACCTCGTTCTGATAGGGCGTGGGATCGATCCGGAACAGGACGTCGCCCTTCTTGACCGGCCGGTTGTTCTCGACCAGGACCTCGATGACGCGTCCCCGCACCTGCGACACGATCGGCACGACGTACTTGATCACCCTGACGTCGCTCGTCGTCGGCGCGAAGATATTCAGCAGGAGGAGCATGATGGCAATCGCCACGACGGGGAAGATCGCGACGCCCACCTTCCACGGCGTGGTCCAGGGCAGCAGCTTCAGCTTGATGAAGATCAGCCAGACGAAGAAGGCGTAGATGCCGAGCAGCAGGACTTCCATCTAGCGTGCCTCGCCGTCGGCGAACTTCGCCTCGAGTGCCTCGATGTCGGCATGGAGAGCCGTGAGCTCCGACGGCGGGATGCCTCGCGCCTCGAGGCGCGCGAGCCTGTCGTGCAGGCTGGCCGCTCGGATGTCTGGTTCCGCGGCCTCGTGCCCACTCCACTCCTCCGGCTCCCGATGCTGGTCGGTTCCGTACGCCAGCTTGTACATGACAGGCTTGGAGTACGCCCACAGCCACGCGAGCGGCCAGAGCAGGCCCCCGAACACGAGCGACAACAGGCAGAGCGTCCGAATGGCCTCGAACTGCGGATGGTGGCGCTTGTGGGCGATCTTCTCCGGGAGGATGTGCACCATCCAGAACAGGACGATCAAGACGATCGGAACGATGAAGAGGATGACGATGGCGAGGATCGTGGCCAGCTTGTCTTCCACCTCGGGTGAGAACAACGACGCGTGGGCCTCCCGAGGCCAGGCGAGCACGATGCCGAGCACGACCGCTCCGACGACGGCCCGGACAAAAGTGCCGGTCTTCCAACGGCTGATCCCGGCGGTGTGGACAGTGAGAATGTCGTTCATCGGATTCAAGCGGCATTCAAAGAGTGGTCGGCAACACAGTGCCTCGGCCTGAGGCTGTCGTCTCTCCAGCACTCGTCGTGCCAGAACGCCGCACGCGGCTATCGAAGCCAGAACGCCGTGCGACGGGTGGCTCGTGTCCCGGCCGCCTGATACCCGGCGCACGTGCCGAAGCGCTGTGCTCCGATGGCAGGGCGCGGTGACCGGATCACTGGCAAAACCAGAGGGAGCAGCGACACCTTCCGCGCCGGCCTGCGCTTGCCAGCCTGGACACTCCGCCGAGGCACTCATGCCGCGAGAACCACGCGACCGGCCCAGGCCGAAGTCGAATGCGGGGATCACGACCTACGGTCTAGAGGCCCAAACGGCTCCGCGATTCCGTGGTTACTCCGGGATTCCGGAGGCGCGGTGAGGATCCCGGGCGGCCGCAACGGCGAAGCGCCTCCTCGGCACCAGCGGGGCCCGGGCGGGAGGGTGAAGGTCACGGAGGCTGCGACTGGTCGACGAGCCGCGCCCGGGAGTGGTGCACCCGAGCGCGGCTGGACGACAGCTGGTCGCTTCAGCGGGCGAAGCGACGCCTGAGGGTCAGGCTGAGCCCCAATGCGAGCGACAGGACGCTGACCAACCCGAGGAACGGCCACGAACTGGCGGTCTTCGGCAGCGTTCTCGCCGCCCCTGACGCCGTCGCGCCTGCCGGTGCCGGCGAAGCGGCCGGTGCGGCCGGTGCGGCTGTCGCACTGCGCGCCGCTGTGCCGCCTGCCGCGCCCCCAGTGGCGGCTCCGCCGCTGGACGCCAGGGCTGCCTGCACTTCCTTCTCGGTCAGGACCCTCGGTGGCATCGACGTGATGATGGTCGCGCTCAGCTGATCGCCCTGGCGGAAGTCCGAGACCTGCGCGGGCCTGCCCTCGCGCATGATCTTCACACCGCGCTTGTCCACTTCCCCTTGAGTGAATGAGCGGAAGCCTTCGTCAGTGCGGACGATGATGGTCGAACCGGCCACGTGCGCGACGGTGCCGTTCTTCACCTCGGTAACGGTCACCGGCGTCACCGTCGTTCGCGTCGTGACGGTGGCGGTGCCTTTCATACCCGGCTTCAGCTGGCCCACGGACAGCATCTGTCCGTTGACATTGAAGCGGAAGTCGCTGGGGACCGACAGCTCTCTCGTGCCTTCCGGCAGCCGGACGACCAGCTGGTTGCCATCCACCGCGAGGACCTCAAAGGTCTTCGTCTCCGACGAGCTCGTCGTCTGCTGTGCCTGCGACACAGCGGCTGTCGAACACACAACCGCCGCGCTCAGTACCAGCCGAATCAATGCACGTGTCATAAGACTCTCTCCATTCTTGTTCTGCATACGTTACGCGGGCCACTGACGAACGTGAGGAGGCCGGAATACCGTGACCATCCGCGAGCTTCCGCACCTGGGGCATAGGAGCCATTCAGTGGATCGCGACGCGGCCGGTTGATCGCCGACACGCACGGCACGGACGATGAAGCGCTGTGGGGCCGAGCCCACGAAGTAGAACGGATAGCAGGTGACGAGCGTCAGCGCCCGGACCGGCGTCGGGTCGAGTACCGAGACGTCCTCGGGGCCGACCACCCACGTCCGCTCCACGCGATACGCGTCCTTCCCCTGGAGCGTCTCGAGCTCGATGGCGTCTCCCGGGGCGATGTCCTTCAGCCCGCGGAAGAAGCCGTCCCGGTGCCCGGCGATACCCGAGTTCCCATCCGTCCCCGGCCGTGCCGTGTCCTCGATGTGACCGGCCCCGCGGTCGAGCGTGCGGTCGTCGGTACCGGACAGCACCGGCACTTCGAGTCGAAGCTTCGGGATTCTGAGCACCGCAAGAGGAGCGGGCGCCGGATCGTCCAGGGTCTTCTGCCACGCGGCAATGCGATTGGGGGACCAGAGGGACTGATCCGGCGTGCCGGCCTCGGCGGCGAGGGTCTGCAGTGCGGCGAAGCGCGCCAGATCGTGCCTGGTCGAGCTGGCCACACCAATGTGGAAGGCCCCCCACCACACCAGGCCCACGAGGCCGACTGTCCAGCTCGCCTTCTCGGCGAGCCGCAAGAGCTGTGAACGCACGTCATCCATGGGGTGCTGACCCGCCGATCGGCCGCTCGACGGCACACGCATCGAGCACCGGGCGCTGTTCGCCCCAGCCTTGCAGACCGCGTGCCGGGCGCGAAAGGCGGAGGACCGGCCCCATTCATTGAGGATTCAGGATGTCGCCTGCGCATGAGTACGCCGGACTGCCGGCACGCGCCTCCTGCCGGACGGAGGATGCCCGAAATACCGTGGTGTCCGTCCGAAGGCGGGACGGAGGCTTTGTCGCTACCTCAGCTGCCGGCAGCGACAGGAGCCGGCATGCCGCTTGCTCCGGCGCCCTCGACGTCTATCGAACAGAGAGGAGCCCAACGGTGTCGCTGCGCAGGTTCCGCCGGATGTCTGGGATTGTCGGGGGCGTGCTTCTCGGTGCGCTGGCTGCCGGCATCGTGACCGCCCAGCAGCCCCCGCAAGGCTTCGGCGGCGCCTACTCGGAGCTCGACGAGCGTCGCCAGCGGCTTCTCGACGACTGGGTGGCGCGATTCACCAAGGTGACCGGGCAGCACCTCGAGCCGCGTGCGTTCTACGACGACGTCCTCAACCTGTCCACCAAGACGACGTTCGAAGCCGTCACGCATGCCCTGATGACGACGACGCTGACCGATGCGTCGGGCGAAACCTTCGGCGACGCGCTGGCGCTGGTCGAGCGCCTCGACACCGTCAAAGGGGACGTCTCGGGAACCCCAAGCGATCGCCAGTTCCGGATGTACGTGCGATTGACGCCCGACGCGCGCGAGAAGCTGGAGCGCTCGAGGGAGTTCAAGCGCCGTATCGACAACACCGTCTATCACAAGGGCTATCCGCTCAACTACCGCGAACAGAGCGGCACGCCGTCGATCCAGATCTCCATGGCGCTGGACGGCCGTCAGGCAGACGTCGATGTCGACTATCGAACGTCGTGGTTCCCTGTCATGCTGTTCAATGGACACCTCAGCGCGTCGAACTCCGACGTGCGCGCCGGCAACAACGCCGAGCGGCACGCCGGGCGGTGGGCAGGGTTTCAGAACTGGTGGCGCAGCTTCTTCGGCGTCAACCTCGATCGCGCCCCTGACGCGGCTGACGCGACCTCAGCGCCCGCCCTGCCGACGGTCCCGCGGCTGGGGAAGCAGGACATCAAGGAGATGGTGCCTGACTTCCTGCAGGCGTGGCTCATCGAAGGCAACGTCGCGGCGGCCATGGGTTATGTCTCGGATCGCTCCTTCGCGTGCCTCGCGCAGGATGCGCCCGACCCATCGGCCTTCGACCGCGGCGTCGCGCGATTCCAGCTCCTGGTCAACCTGAAGGCCGCTCACGACGCCCTCGGCCGGCACGACTCGCTCGAGGGCCTGACGATCGGCGTACGCTGGACGATTCCCGGACTTCGCGCGGTCTCACAGCCTCATCACGCTCAGTTCGTCATCTACGACGTGCCGGACGACATCGCGGCCAGGTTCGATTGCGAGAACCGGCTGACACCGGGTCCGCCGCCGCGGACGCCGCGCGCGTACGGCCAGTACTACGGTACGACCTTCCGTATCGCCGGGCCCGCCAGGGGCACGTCGATCGCGCTGCTCTGGGCCAGGGAGAATGGCTACTGGAAGATTGTGTCCTGGCAGACCGAACCGGAGCCCGATGAGACGCCGGACCCGCCGGCGCCGCCTGCCCCCGAAGTCGTACGAATCGAGAGCGACCCCGCCCTCGTTCGGACGGCGAGAGACTTCATGGACACGTGGCTGATAGGCAGGGACTACGACGCAGCGTTCCGATTCCTGTCGACGAGGAGCTACGCCTGCTACGACCTCGTGCGCGCTCCAGACCTGCCGGCGTCGACGTCTCCCGACGATGCCGGCCGGAAGGTCCGCGCCAGCCTCGAGCGCGTCGGTCAGTGGGCAGGCACGCCGCGCAACCTGGAGGCGATCGTCGAGGCGGCCGAGCCGCTCCACGCGTCGATTCGGGTCATGGACCACTCGGACTCGCGGCTGTTCAGCCTCACCAGCTTCCCCACTGCCCTCGCCGACGCCGTCGAGTGCGAGGCCCGCGCCCGCGGCGCCGTGCCGCCCGATCCCCTGCCGCTCGAGTACGGCGAGAGCTTCGGCATGACGTTTCGCTTCCGCACCCAGGGCGGCGACGCTCCGGTCCTGCGTCTGCTCTGGCGGAAGGAAGGGGATGCCTGGCGAGTCAGCGCGTACGACGTGGAGCTGCCCTGACGCTCGACCTCCTCCCCTGAGGGCCCAGGGCGCCATCGAGGAGGCTCACCAGGTCGCTGTCACCCGACGCACGAAACGCAGCATGGCGACGACCATGCTGCGTCTCGTGATCCGGGATCGGCCGAGTGCGGACGAGCGGGAACGCCTGTCGGCGGCAATACGGCTACTGGCCGGATTCGAGCGACACCAGCACCGCTTCCGTCCAGACGATGTCGACCTTGTCGCCGACCTTCACCTTGCCGAGCGCCTCCCTGTCCTGCACCTTGGACGTGTACTTCCAGCCGTTCGGCCCGGTGAAAGTGATCGAGGGCAGGTTCATGTCGATCGCGGTGATCGTGGCCGTGATGGTCGCCTGCCTGGCTTTCGTGCCACCCGGAAGCTCCTGCCCGGAAGGGGTCGTCGCCCTCGAGGCGCTGACCGTTTCCGGGTCGCCCGGCTGCTTCACCATGATGACCAGGTTCTCGTAGTACCGGGCGGTGACCTTGTCGCCGACCTTGACCTCCGCGAACCGCTTGATCTCGGGCCCTGCGGCGGTGGTCACGTACGTGCCGTCCGGCTTCCTCAGGGTGACCAACCGGCTCGAGGGGTCGACGGCCTCGACCGTGGCGGTCTCCACTCTCATCTCCGACCTGACGGTCTTGGTCTGGGCGGTGGCCGTGTGCGCCATCGACACCAGAACCGCTGCAGCAACGATTCCGACGACAATCCGTTTCATAGATCCTCCCTCGTCGCGCCTCGAAGCGCGGTTCCAATCAGCCGAATCGAGCGCCACAGCGAAGTCGGCGGCTGACCGCTCACGTCGCGGTCTGCGAAGCCTTCGCAGATCGAGGACAGAGGGCCAGACCCGCTCGGGCGTCGACAGACACCGATGCCGTGCTGCAGACCGCGTGCCGTATGCGCCCGGGAACGAGGACGCCGGCATGCCGTGGGCAATCAGGCGCCGGTGGCGGTGTCGCCGGCTCGCCGTGGAGTCCCGCGAAATGAAAAGTGTGGATCCGACTGCCGCCGGGCCGGAGGTCCTCCGGAATAACGGAGGGGGAAGAGACTCGAGCCATCGCCGTCCCAAAGAAGCCGCAGCACGCGCCGACGCGAGCGGCGATCACCTTCCCTCGAGCCTTTGGACCCAAACGCCCCGGCGGACGGCCTTCGAGCGCCTCGCATCAGGCCCCGACCTGGAGGCGGCGGCCCTCGACAACACCTCGGCGAAGGTCGTCTGGCGACTCTCCAAAGCGTGCGACCGGTTGTGGAACGCGGATTGCGACTGGAGCGGCGACAGCGAGTCGTTTGTCGCCCGTCGTGACCCCTTGACGTGTTCGGCCCGCGCGGTGCGGCCGGAGCAGCAGGCCTGAGCCGGCGGCGACCCCAGACGACTCCCATGAATCAGCAGGCGAAGGAGGCAGGATGATACGGAGAAAGCGAGACGGTGTGCCGAGACTGATTGCGTGGGCGGCGGTCCTGCTCTACGCCATTGTCTCGACCCACGCACAGGCTCCTGCACCCGTCGACGCCACCACACACGCGCCTGATACCGAGAAGGCAGACCCCCCGCAGACGCCCGCGACCGATCCGACACCGGACGGGTTCAGGGTCGGGGGGTTTGTCTTCAAGCCTGGCGGGCGGATCAAGCTGGACATCATCCGGGACTTCGATCCGATCGGCTCCGAGGACTCGTTCGACCCCCGCACGATCCCCATCGATGGGGGCGAGGGCGGCAACTCGAACCTCCATGCGAAGGAGAGCCGTCTGTTCCTCGACGTGCGCGGTCCAATCGAAGGCAAAGAGCTGCGGATGTATGTCGAGGGCGACTTCTACGGCAGCGGCAGCGTCTTTCGGCTGCGCCATGCCTATGGGAGCTGGGGCGGCCTGCTGGCGGGGCAGACGTGGTCGACCTTCCTGGACGACGCCAATTTCCCCAACACGATCGACTTCGAGTCGCCGATGGCCTTTCCCTCGATCCGGCAGGCGCAGTTGCGTTTCACGCACAAGTTCAGCACGAACACGTGGTTGGCGGCAGCGGTCGAGGACAACAAGTCGTCGATTGAGGCCCCGACGGACGAACCTGGCGAGGCGGAGTACCCGATGCCGGACGTGGCGGCGCAATTCCGTTTCGGGGGGTCGCGGGGGCACGTCCACGCGTCGGCCTTTGTCGGCAAAGGGCGGTTCCGTCCTGAGGAGGGCAACCCGGACGACGTGACGCTCTGGGGTGGTCTCCTGTCCGGGAGGCTGAAGACTTTCGGGAAAGACTACGCCTATACCCAGTTCACCTTCGGCGAGGGCGTCGGCCGCTATCGCGGAGGCATCACCGCCGTGCCCGACCAGAACGGCAAACTGCAGCCGGTCGGACTCGTCGCGTGGATGCTGGGCTACGACCATTACTGGTCTGACCGGCTGACGACCAACGCGGTCTACAGCGTGGCGGCGACGCCGGACGAGGACTACTACGCCGACACCGTCAACAAGGAACTCGACTACGGGGCCATCAACCTCATCTACTGGTTTCTGCCGGAGCGGGCGTGGGTCGGCGTCGAGTATCTCTACGGCCGCCGCGAGGTCTTCGATGGCGGTGAGGGCAGGGCGGATCGCCTTCACTTCGCGGTTCGCTTCAACCTCCCGTAACGGCCGCATGGACAGCATGACCCGGGCGGCCTGTTCGCTGCCTCTTTCGGAAAGACAGGAGCACTTCGATGGCCAAGATCTCAGCCTCGGCACCGAGGATCGACAACTTCTTCTCGGCGGTTGCCGCGCGCCAGGACCTCTGGCGTGACTTGAGCCGGGCCGCGCAGGCCTGGGCCGCCAGCCCGTCCAGTCGCGGCGATGCGGGCCTCCAGGCCAGAAGCAGCCAGGCGCTCGCCGCACTCCTGCCCATGGAGGACTTCCAGGCCTACCCGGGCGGGCGTCTCCTGAAAGCCATCAAGGAGCGTGTCGCCGTGGGCGACGCGATGGGAACGGCGCGGCTCGTGCAGCGCGTCTCGTCGGCGCTCATGTCGCGCAGTTACCGCAGTGATGCCGGGGAGTGGGAGCCGGAGGACGAGTCGACGTCTCCGGGAGGCGCCATGCCGACCGCGCTGGGCGAGACGACAAGGCGTCCCTACTTCGAGGTGCTGTTCGTCACGCCCACACCGCCCTCGCGCTGGCCCGCACACGGGCAGCGGATGCGGAAGCTGCGGCGCACCCAGGACGCGTTCGTCTACGAGCCCGTGTTCGTCGGCTCGTTCGAGGACGCGGCGCTGGCCGTGGTCCTCAACACGAATCTCGAGACGGTGGTCATCTACGATGGCTTCCCGTACGCGTCGTCGCACGACGTGCCGCTGCTGAAGAAGGTCCTGTCGTCCAGTCTGTCCCTCGAGATGAAGGATCCGGCGTCGGGTGACCTCGGTCTGATGCTCGCGAAGATCGTCAAGCGCTTCCGGCCGGAGCTCGACATCATCCTGCTCGCCGACAAGAAGCCGGACGCGATGATCGCGGACCCGGCGGCCGCGGGCATCCGCCGCATCTTCTACGAGGTCGAGGAGCCGCTCGAGATTCACCTGGAGATCCTCGCCGGCATCGCCGAGCGCAACGAGACGCCGTTCTTCGACAACCTCCAGAAGTACGCGCAGAAGCCGGTGGGAACCTTCCACGCGCTGCCGGTGGCGCGCGGCAAGTCGATCTTCAAGTCGAACTGGATCAGCGACATGGGCGAGTTCTACGGGGCCAACCTGTTCCTCGCGGAATCCTCGGCGACCACAGGCGGCCTGGACAGCCTGCTCGAGCCCACGGGCAACATCAAGAAGGCCCAGGACGCGGCCGCGCGTGCCTTCGGCGCCGACCGCGTGTTCTTCGTGACCAACGGCACCTCGACCTCGAACAAGATGGTCCACCAGGCGCTGCTGCAGCCGGGCGACATCGTGATCGCGGACCGCAACTGCCACAAGTCGCACCACTACGGGCTGGTGCTGGCGGGGGCGCAGCCGTACTACGTCGAAGCGTTCCCGATGGTGGCGTACTCGATGTACGGCGCCGTGCCGCTGCGGACCATCAAGAAGGCCCTGCTCGACCTCAAGGCAGCGGGGCGGCTCGACAAGGTGAAGACCGTCACGCTGACCAACTGCACGTTCGATGGCCACGTCTACGACGTGCGGCGCGTGATGGAGGAATGCCTGGCCATCAAGTCGGACCTCATCTTCCTCTGGGACGAGGCCTGGTTCGGCTTCGCCCGCTTCTCGCCGCTCTATCGGCCACGGACGGCCATGGGCGCGCGCGCGGACCTGAAGGAGGCCTTTGCCGACCCGGCCTACCTGGAGCGGTACCTCGCCCAGGAGAAGGAGCTCGGCGCGGACTTCGACCCCGCGGACGCGCGGGTACTGGACACCCGGCTCATCCCCGATCCGCGCAAGGCCAGGCTGCGGATCTACCAGACGAACTCGACGCACAAGTCGATGTCCTCGCTGCGACAGGGCTCGATGGTGCTGGTGGCCGACGAGGACTACCACCGCCACGAGCAGGCCTTCAAGGAGGCGGTGTTCACGCACGCCTCGACGTCTCCCAACCAGCAGATCATCGCGTCGCTCGACGTGGCCCGCCGCCAGATGGAGCTCGAGGGCTACGGGCTGGTCATGCAGGCCATCCAGCTCGCGATCGAGATTCGCATCGCGGTGAACAAGCATCCGCTGGTCTCCAAGTACTTCCGGGTCCTGGATGTCGCGGACATGGTGCCGGCCGAATTCCGGCCGTCCGGCCTCGAGAGCTACGTCGCGGAGGGGTCCACCTGGGCGGATGCGTCGCGCGCCTTTCACGAGGACGAATTCATCCTGGACCCGACCCGGCTGTCGCTGCTCTGCGGGACGGCGGGCTACGACGGGACGCAGTTCAAGAACCTGCTCGCAGCCGAGTACGAAATCCAGCTCAACAAGACCTCGCGCAACTCGGTCCTGCTGCAGACGAACATCAACAACACACGCAGCGACGTCGCGAACCTGCTCAAGGTGCTCGTCGAGATCTCCAAGGCGATCGACGAGCGTCTCGAGAGCGGCGGAGACGCGGCCCGCCAGGCGTTCGCGGCACGGGTGAAGTCGCTGGTGGAGGACGTCCCGGACCTCCCCAACTTCAGCCACTTCCACCGCCGGTTCCGCGACGATCCGCAAGGCACGACACTCGAAGGCGACATGCGCAGCGCGTTCTACATGGCCTACGACCACGAGGGATGCGAGCACGTGAAGCTGATGAGTCCGGAGATCGACAAGCGGCTCGAATCCGGGCCGCCGCTCGTGTCGGCCCACTTCGTGATTCCCTACCCGCCCGGCTTCCCCATCATGGTGCCCGGGCAGGTGATCAAGGCCGACACGATCGAATTCATGCGCAAGCTGGACGTGAAGGAGATCCACGGCTACGACGCCGTTCTGGGACTCAAGCTGATCAGCCCTGCGGTTCTGGAGGACGACCCGAAGCGGGACAAGCGATCGACGTCGAAGCCGGCGGCCACCGCGGCTGGCACGTAGGGCCGACTGCGGGCCTACGGTATCGCCGCACTCGAGACTTCGCAAACGGAGCACATCATGATCGATTGGTTCTTTACGACGCTGCGCCAATACCCTGAGCTTGCGATCTTTCTCACGCTTGCCATCGGCTACTACTTTGGCAAGTTCACCTTCAAGGGCATCGGTCTGGGGTCGGTGACCGCGACACTCCTGGCCGGCGTCGTCATCGGGCAGATCGGGATCACCATCGCACAGCCCCTCAAGGCGACGGTCTTCCTGATGTTCCTCTTCGCCGTCGGCTACGCCGTCGGCCCGCAGTTCGTCCGCGGCGTGGCGAAGGACGGCGCGCCGCAGGCGCTCTTCTCCGGGGTCCAATGCCTGTTCAGCCTCCTGGTCCCGTTCGCGATCGCCAAGGCGGTTGGCTACGACCTCGGCTACGCGGCCGGGCTCTTCTCGGGGTCGCAGACGATTTCGGCCGCCATGGGCCTCTCGACCGACGCCATCAACCGGCTGGGCATGGCCGCCGAGGAGGCCAGGGTCCTGATCGACTCGATGCCGGTCGCCTACGCCGTGACCTACATGTTCGGCACGATGGGCTCGGCGATCGTCATCGCCATTCTCGGTCCCAAGCTGCTCGGCATCAATCTCGAGGCCGCGTGCAAGGACTACGAGGAGAAGCAGGGCGGCGTCAAGGAACTGGGCGGCGCCGGCTCGGCCTGGCGGCGATGGGATCTGCGGGCGTACCGGGTCGGACCTGGCGGCAAGGCCGTGGGCCTGCGGGTGGTCGAAGCCGAGGCGCTGGTGCCCGACTCGCGCACCTTCGTCCTGCGCCTGCGCCGTAACCAGGTCATCGAGGAAGCGAGCGCGGAGACGGTCATCCGCGAAGGCGACGTCCTGGCGGTCGCAGGCCGCCGCGACGTGCTCGTCGCGCTGCTCGGGGCGGGGGCGACCGAGGTCGAGGACCCGGAGCTGCTGGCCGTGCCCATCGAGGGCGTCGACGTCTTCGTGAGTAACAAGGCGGTCGACGGCAAGACGCTCATCGAACTGAGCGAGATGGCGGAGACCCGCGGGGTGTTCCTGCGGAAGATCACGCGAGGCGCGACCGCCACGTCGATTCCCATCCTGCCGAACACCACGGTTCAGCGCGGCGATCTGCTCACCATCGTCGGCCGCACGCAGGACACGACCACCGCCACCAAGCTGCTCGGCGTCGCGGATCGGGCGACCGACGTGTCCGATGTCGCATTCATCGGCGCGGCCATCGTCATCGGCGGCCTGATCGGTTCGCTGGTCCTCAACCTGGGCGGGGTACCGCTGACGCTGTCGACGGCCGGCGGTGCGCTCATCGCGGGGATCATCGGCGGGTGGCTGCGATCCGTCCGTCCGACCTTCGGCCGCATCCCGACGCCGACCATCTGGTTCATGAACTCGGTCGGCCTCAACATCTTCATCGCCATCGTCGGCATCTCGGCGGGGCCTGGCTTCGTGGACGGCCTGCGGACCCAGGGTGTCGGCCTGTTCCTGTGGGGCGCGGTCGCGACGACGGTGCCCCTGATTCTCGGCATGTTCGTGGCCAAGTACCTGTTCCGCTTCCACGACGCGCTGACGCTCGGCATCGTCTCGGGCTCGCGCACGACCACAGCGTCTCTCGGCCTGGTCTGCGATCAGGCCAAGAGCCAGGTGCCGGCGCTCGGCTACACCGTGACCTATGCCGTCGGCAACACGCTGCTCACGATCTGGGGCATGGTCCTGATCGTCATGCTCTCGTGAACGGCCCAGTCCCAGAATCACCACGCGTCAGGAGACACCGATGGACCACGCGAAATATCAGCAGTACGACAAGCTCGGCCCGTTCGAGATCAAGGACTTCCTCGCCAGGGTGGCATCGAAGGCCGCACAGGAAGCGTCGACGTCCTACCTGAACGCCGGCCGGGGGAACCCGAACTGGGTCGCCACCGAGCCCCGGTCGGCGTTCTTCCTGCTTGGGCAGTTCGCCGTCACCGAGAGCCAGCGCGTGCTCGACCTGCCGCCTGGTGTGGGCGGCATGCCCAAGGCGCCGGGCATTGCCGGCCGGCTCGAGGCATGGCTGGCGAAGCACGAGGACATGCCGGGCGCGCCCTTCCTGCAACGAATGGTGCCGTGGGCGGTCAAGAAGTTCGCCTTCGACCCGGACGACTTTGTCCACGAGCTGGTGGATTCGATCATCGGGGACCACTACCCGGTGCCCGACCGCATGCTGGTACACAACGAACGGATCGTCCATGAGTACCTGGAGTGGGCGATGTGCGGAAGTCCGCGCCCGAAGGGCACGTTCAAGCTCTACGCGGTCGAAGGCGGCACCGCCGCCATGTGCTACATCTTCAAGTCACTCAAGGCCAACCGTATTCTCAACCAGGGCGACACGATCGCGCTCGGTGTGCCGATCTTCACGCCGTACCTCGAGATGGCGCACCTCGAAGACTACGATCTCCACTTCGTCGAAGTGCACGCGAAGCAGGAGAAGCAGTTCCAGTATCCGGACGACGAGCTCGAGAAGCTCCTCGATCCGAAGATCAAGGCGTTCTTCGTCGTCAACCCCGGCAACCCCTTCGCCGTGGCGATGTCCGATCGCACGATCAAGAAGATCGGCAGCGTGCTCAAGAAGCGGCCGGATCTGATCCTGCTGACCGACGACGTCTACGGCACCTTCGTGCCGGGCTTCCGTTCGCTGATGGGCGAGTTCCCGAGGAACACCATCGGCGTCTACTCGTACAGCAAGTACTTCGGATGCACCGGCTGGCGCCTGGGGACGATCGCGGTCCACGAGGACAACATCTTCGACGAGATGATCGCCAGGCACCCGGAGCCCATCAAGAAGGTGCTGGACAAGCGCTACGGCGGGTTGACGCTCGAGCCGCGCAAGTTCGCCTTCATCGACCGCATCGTCGCCGACAGCCGCGACATCGCCCTGAATCACACGGCGGGTCTCTCGCTGCCGCAGCAGGTGATGATGACGATGTTCTCGCTGGCCGAGCTGATGGACACCAGGAAGGACTACCAGAAGGCGTGCATCGGCATCGTGAAGAAGCGCGTCGCGGCCACCATCGAGGGGCTCGACATCGAGGTCGGCCCGAACGACTACTTCGACTACTACTACGGGCTGATCGACTTCGAGTTCTTCGCCCGCAAGTACGTGGGCGAAGAGATCGTCACGTGGATGAAGGCCAACGTGCATCCGCTCGATATCGTGTTCCGGCTGGCCGAGGACCACGGCATCGTGCTGCTCAACGGCAGCGGCTTCGCGGCTCCGGACTGGTCGGTGCGCATCTCGTTCGCCAACCTCGACGATCACGTGTACGACGACATCGGCCGGGCGCTGCGCGCCATCGCACGCGGCTACCGCCGTGCCTACGAGGCCTCCACGGGCAAGACCGCCCCGCCTCCCGCTGCCACCCAGAAGGCGGCCGTCAAGAAGAAGCGCTAGCGATCGGGCCCGCACCTTCGGCGAGTCGCCCCACCGGCCGGTCTGACTGTCCGGTGGGGCGACTGGGAACGACGGCCGGGCCTCGCGCCGTCGGCTCGGCCCGAAGTACGACGTGGCCACACAGGAGCGCGCGTGCAGAAAATCGAGCTGGATCTCGTCTCCACCCTTCTCGTTTCGATTGCCGTGTACTTCCTCGGCGGCCTGCTCGTGGCGCGAGTGCCGCTGCTGAAGCGATTCAGCATTCCGGCCCCCGTCGTCGGCGGCGGCCTCATGGCGGTGCTGCTGGCGATTCTGACCGGCGTGTTCGGCACGGCGGTCTCGTTCAACATGAGCCTCCGGGACTCGCTGCTGCTCATGTTCTTCACGACCGTGGGCCTGGGCGCCGACGTGAGGATGCTGATCCGCGGGGGGCCGCGGCTCCTCCTGTTTCTCGCCATCAGCATGGCGTTCATCGTCGTGCAGAACCTGATCGGGATTCTGGCCACGCAGGCCATGGACATGCACCCGGTGGTGGGCCTCCTGGGCGGGTCCATCACGTTGACGGGCGGCCACGGCACCGGGGCCGCGTACGCGAGCCGGCTGGGCGAGACGATGAACCTGCGAGGCGCGATGGAGCTCACGATGGCCATGGCGACCGCGGGCCTCGTCATTGGCGCGGTCATGGGGGGGCCGCTCGCCGAATTCCTGATCAGGCGGTTCAATCTGAAAGGACCGGCGGTCGTCGCTCCGGACGCGCACGAGACGGCGGCGAGCGCGGCCGACACGGTCACGGCACCGTCGCTCATCGGCACGCTCTTCTGGGTCCTGTTCTGCCTGGCCGGCGGGCGAGTCCTTGCTGGGCTCATGTCGGGCACGGGCTTCATCCTGCCGGACTTCGTCTTCTGCCTGCTGCTCGGTGTGCTGATCCGAAACCTCGGCACGCTGACGAGCGGCATCACGATGAGCGCCGTCACCATCGATCTGGTGGGAAGCGTCGCCTTGTCCCTGTTCCTCGTCATGGCGCTGATGACCATGAAGCTGCTCGACCTGGTGAACCTGGCAGGCCCGCTCCTGGTGATCCTCATCGCCCAGACAGTCGCGATGGCGTTGTACGCCGTCTTCGTCACCTTCCGGGTCATGGGGAGGAACTACGATGCCGCGGTCCTCACGGCCGGTCAGGTCGGGTTCGCCATGTCGTCGACCGCCTGCGCCCTGGCCATCATGAAGACGGTCACCGATCGGAACGGGCCGTCGCCGCTGGCGTTTCTCATCGTGCCGATGGTGGGCGCGTTCTTCATCGACATCACGAACGCCCTCATCATCCAGGCCTATCTGGCCCTGCCGATGTTCGGGTTCTGATCATGACGCGACATTCTGCGCTCGCTCGGGCGGTCGGCTTCCTGGCAGTGGCACTCGCGGCAGGGGCTGCGTGCACACGAGGGCCCGACGAAGCGGCGCTCCGTGCCGAGATCGAAGAGAAGCTGAACACGAACTTCAAGGGCGGATTGTTCGAGGTGGTGGGGCTGAAACGGCTGGGGAGCGCCCCGCTGCCGGCGTCGGACACCGGCGCCGCAAGACGGGTGGTGTACTTCAACGTCAGTCTCGGGCTGCTCGATACCTACAATTTCAGCGACTGGGAAGGATTGAGCGCCTCGAGCCTGGCGCACGTGGTCGGCGCCACCGAGAAGGGCATCACAGGCATTGGTGGCGAGGCCTTGAAGCCGGGGGACATCGTGCGCGCTTACGGGAGCTCCACCTACGAGGCCGCAGGCGATCAGTGGCTGCCGGTGTCGATCGCTTCGGGACCTGCCACGGCAGCGGCAGCCGAGCCGGGGAACGCCGCCCCGCCCAGCCAGTCGCAGCGGTTCCTCAACCAGCTCGCGTCGATGATCGATCTGCCGCCTCCGGGCGTGCCGGTGCAGGAGGAGCGCATCATCGCCGAAGAGCTCGAGCAGGCCGTCAAGGACATCACACGCCGCCGGCAGCGCGCCGAGCACAAATATGTCGTGGCCAGCGGGCCCGCAGGCAGCGAGTTCGGGACGCTGGCCAACGCCATCGTCACGGCGGTGTCAGAGCGCCGCGCCGGCATCGACATTCAGGCTGTCGAGAGTGGCGGCAGCATCGACAACGTGCGTCGCCTGAGAAGCGGTGAAGCCGACTACGCGTTCGTCGAGAGCAACGTTGCCCTGATGGCGGTAGAGGGCTCGGGACCCTTCGCCGGCGCCGGGGCCGCTCCGACGCTCGCGGCCGTCGGGAGTCTCTTCCCGGTGTCCATGCACGTGGTCGTGATGGCCGACTCACCCATTCGACGGATCGCCGACCTGAAGGGGCGGCGCGTCAACGTCGGAGGGCCCGACACCGGGACGCGATTCGATACGATGGCCATCCTTCGGGCGCACGACCTCGCCGCGACCGATCTGGCCGAGGCGACGGAGCTCTCCGTGGCCGAAGCCATAAGGATGCTGCAGAACGGCCGCCTGGACGCCATCTTCGCGGGGGGCGGCGCGCCGATGCGCGACCTCCAGCAGCTCGCAACGGTACACCGGGTCCGCTTCGTCCCGCTCGAGGAGGCCGCGCTCGCCCGTCTGGTCGACGAGAACGCCGGGCTGATGCGGCTGACGCTGCCGGCCAACACCTATCCCGGCCAGGTTGCCCCCGTCACCACTGCCGCAGCCGTGGCCCTGCTCCTCGGGACGACGGACGCGCCCGAGAACGAAGTCGCCGCGCTGGCGGAGCTCTTCTTCGAGCGCATCGACTTCGCAGCGACAGGGAGCGCGCAAGCCGGGAAGATCTCGAAACGGACGGCGCTGCGCGGCGTGACGATCCCCCTGCACCCGGGCGCGGCCCGGTATCTCGGACAAACCGTGGCGCAGCCGTAGCGCGTTTACCGCTCTCGACGACAACCGGGACTGCGGACGGTGGGACGGTGGTCCCACCGTCGTTCTCAACGCCGGCGTCCGCCGCCTCTGCCGCCGGCACCGCGGTAGCTGCCGGTGCGGGCGCCGCCGCTGCCGCTCCTGTAGCTCCCGTAGTCCTGGGTCCGCTGCGAGCCTTCGCGGCGCGCCGCCGAATCGCGATTGAGCTGATCGACAGGCGCACGGTTGGTGGTCGCCGGCCGCCCATCGCCCGCCGCCGGCCGCCCGTCGCTCGTGGCCGGCGTCGTCCGATCGGTGGTCCGGGGCGATGGCGTGTCAGCGGGCTGCCGGTCGGTGTCCGCCCACTTGCCGTTCTCGTACTTCTGCCAGGTTCCGTTGTCGCGTCGATAGACGTTGCCGTCGTTGCCGGCGTAGATGTTGCCGCCGTCGCCCACGCCGACGACGCCCCCACCGGCGCCGCGCCGTGTCACGGCCGAGCCGTCATCGGTCCTGACCGTGCGCGTTGTCGTGCCGGTCTGCCGGTTGGTGTAGCGGTTCGTGCGGGCCCAGTCGTCGCCGCGTTGCACGGCCGTTGAACCCCAGCTTCCGTACACGTTCGACCCCTGGCGTGTGGTCGCATACGCGCCCGTGCGGGGGTTGTAGGCCTGCGCCACGCCGCGCGCACCATATGGTCCGTATGCCGCGGCGCCGCGGGCGTAGGTGCCGGTACGGGGGTTGTATCGGGCGCCGACGCCGGCGCCGCCGTACGGCCCGTAGACCGACGCGCTCCGGCCGTACGCGCCCGTCCACGGGTTGTACCAGGCCGAGTAGCCGTAGGTCGGGAAATACGGATAGTAGTAGGGATAGAAACCGCCGTAGCCCCAATAGGGCGGGTAGTACCAACCGGAGCCCCACACCGCGCAACCCCAGGCCACCATCATGCCGGTGTAGCCGGCCGCGGCCGCAAACACCACCCAGTCGTCATCGTCATCGTCGTCCTCGACCGTGACGTAGGTGACGTGATGGGCCGGTGAGCTGACGGGAATCTGGTAGATCTGTTCGGGGACGGAGCTTGCGACTTCCCAGGGGCCGGACGCGCTCGTTCCGGTAAACCACACACCCTGGTAGCACATGTAGAAGCGGTCGCCCACCTTGAAGACGTCCTTGTCGGTGTTGACGGCGCGCTCGACTGTGGTCGTCTCGATGGGGACGAACTGCGCATCGCCCTGGAACGCGACGTCTGGGGCCTCGACTTGCTTCCGGTTGACACGCGCCGTCTGCGGCACCTGCGCAAGGAGGACGGCCTCGGCGGCCTGATCCGTGCCTGGAACCGAGGCCAGCACCCGCGACCGATCGTGTTCGAGGGGGATCTTCTGGAACGCGTCGGGCAATGTCGGCGTCGCAAACGTCCACGGCCCGGTGAAATCGGGCGCCTGGAACCACCGCCCCGCGACCAGGTAGTACACGGGGCCGGTTCTCCCCATGCGGAACACGTCGCTCTCGGTGTTGCTGACCCACAGAAGCCCGGTGCCCTGCACCGGGACGTAGGTCGGCTCGCCGGTCAGCAGGATGAGTTCGGCGGGCTCGAGGCTCACGAACACGGTCGGCACCGCCTTCGCGTTGATGGTCTTACCGGGGAGGCTCGCCGTCACGTCCTTCCAGTTGTCCTCCGGTGGCAGCTGCTTGAAGCTCGCAGGCAGATTCCTGGCAGGCGCCCAGGGGCCCTTCATGCCGGCCGCTTCGAGCCACGTGTCGTTGTTCCTCAGGTAGTACTTGCTGGTGGGCTCGTGCTGAAAGAGATCCCAGTTCGTGTTGACGGCGTACTTCAGATCGTTGCCCTTGATGGGGCTCCAGATCGGCTCGCCGTCCAGGTTCACGATCACGGCTGGTGTCTTGCTGAAGTAGATTGCCGGGGGATCGGCTTTGATGCCCTCGACGTTCCTGGCCACGAGCTGGCTCTTGTCGAGATTGGCCAGCACCCGATCCAGCGCGAGGACCCGATCCTCGTCCGGCATCGCCCTCGTGATCTCCGCGGCGACTTCGCGGACGTCCTCCTTCGACAGCGTATGGAAGGTGGCTTCGACGATCTTCATGTTCTCGAAGCTGACCAGCCGCTCCGTCACGGCCACCCGGGTGTCGGCTTCGAACCTGATCGTGCCGATCTCGGGCTGCTCGCCGGACTTGGAGCGTCGGGAGACCGCGCTGAACGCCACGAGCCTGGTCTGGCCCTCCCAACTCGCGACCTGAGGCTGGTACACGAGAATGTTGCCGCCGCTCGGCAGGTCGTAGACGCGCGGCCAGCCGCCATCGATCGGTACGGTCGGATCGGCGGCAGCGGCGGCCTGTGGTGTGGCGGGCTTCTGAGCGTTCGACGCCGGCGCGGCTGCGGGCTTGGCCTGCGAGGACGTTTGAGCGATCCCGGCGTACAGCGGCTCCATGGGCTGCACGGCCAGGCCGAGAGCCACCAGGGTGGCGGCAACGGGGTGGGGGCGTCTCAGGCTCTTCATGACTTCGGCTCCTGGCGGGGGGTCTCGTCGCGGCCTCCCAACCACAGACGGGCACCGGCTTCGGCGCCCTCGGGGAAAAACAGCACGGGCGCTGCCCTGAAATCCGCGGCGGCAAACATCAGGGACTCCTCACGCCATCGCTCGTCTCCAACGATGGCAATCCGCTCGATGCGGTCGCCGTGCTCGAGAAAGAAGCGCAGATCACCCCAGCCGTCCTGCCGTTCCCAGCCGGCGAACCCGTCGAGCACGAAGAGCAGCCGCACCGGGCCAATACGGTCTATCTCGCCCGCCAGGGTGGCCTGGCATCGATCGAACTCCGCTTTCTGCAGGAGCCCACGCAGTTCCAGACGGTAGATGTTGTCGTGCTCGTGCTGCACCGTGATCGGCATGACGGTCCTGATCCTTCAGACGATCGCCCGTACGTCTGGCTTGCCTCCCCAGACTGGATGGCTCGGAGCGTCCCGTCCAGGAGTCGCCATGGTGACACGGCTACGCCTTCAGCACAACGCGTGCCGGTCCGAATCGGGAACGCCGCACCCCCGGCTGGACCGACATCGTCGTGTCACGGTGCCGGACCTTGCGCCGTGGCGAAGCTGACCTCCGTCACGCCGGAGAACCCACGAAATACCGGGCGGCCTCTGTGCGCCCGGAAGGACGCTCTGCCGTCCGCGCGGCCATGATCTCACAGGGAGAACGGCCCGACCCTTGCAACGCCACGGGTGTCCACTAGTGGACACCGGAAGGGATCGTGGAAACGACCCGCCGAAGAAGTCGACCCGACGGCAGGTCGACCAGAGGAGGCCATCACATGGCTCGACGAGCACTCGCGGCTGGCACTCTCTTCGTGGCCTTCGTGGCCTTCGTGGCGAGCAGCGTGGCGGCGAACCTCCAGCCCTCGCCGAACGCCGGCCAGGAAGCGCGGACGCTCAACCTGCAGGCGTACGGCGAGCTCCTGCGCAGCGACGTGCGGACACAGAAGATCGCGATCATCACGGAGGTGATGGGCTTCACCGAGGCCGAAGACGCGGCGTTCTGGCCGATCTACCGCGAATGCGACCTGGAGCTGACCAAACTGAGCGACGAGCGTGTGGCCCTGATCGACGAGTACGCCAGAGGGTACCTGACCTTGAGTGATGCGCTGGCCGACAAGCTCGCAGGCACGGCGCTGGACCTCGAGGCTCGACGGCAGGCCGCGAAAGCCAGGTGCTACGAGCGGGTCAAGAAGGCACTGTCGCCCCGCACCGCCCTGCGCTTCCTCCAGGTCGAACACCAGCTGATGCTGCTGATCGATTTGCAGATCTCCGCCGGCCTTCCCATTGCCGATTGATCAGGAGACGACCGATGACCATCTGGCACAGACCCCGGACCACCGTCATGTTCGTGCTGGCGCTGGGCGTGACGCTCTCGGCGGACCACGTCGGCCTGCGATCCAGCAAGGCTGTTGCGACAACGGACACCGTTGCCGGGGAGTTCGCGGTCCGGACGCCTGCCCCGTCTGCGGCGCAAGGGATGTCCGCCGCGGCGCGCAAGCCGGTGACCGTCCCCGCCGGAACGGTGGTGAACGTCCGGTTGACCCAGGCGATTGACGTCGACGTGTCGCAGGCGGGCCAGACGTTCAAGTCGATCGTGGACGATCCCATCATGATCGGCGGCGCCATCATCATCCCGCGTGGCGCGTCGGCCGTCATGCAGGCCGTCCAGGTGCAACAGTCGGGGACGATGAAGGGCAGTGACAGGATCTCGCTGAAGCTGAACACGATCGGATTCGGCGGAAGGGTGTACCAGATCGCCACCAGCTACGTCGAAGCCAAGGGCGAGGGCGAAGGCAAGCGAACCGCGCGCAAGGTCGGCGGCGGAGCGGGTCTCGGCGCCATTGTCGGGGGTATTGCCGGCGGGGGCTCCGGGGCAGCCATTGGTGCGGCCGTCGGCGGCGCGACGGGCGCGGCGGTAGCATCGGGAGGCGAAGAACATCTGCGAATACCAGCCGAGACGCGGCTTCAGTTCCAGCTGAGCGCCGCCGTCAACATCCAGCCGTGAGAGCGGCGACAGGCCGCCAGGAGGCCTGTCGTCTCACGTTCTCGCCCATTCGCGGCCCATCCCGGTCTCCCGGACCGGCCAGGCCGCCGCTGTGGCTGTACGCCTGTCTCAGCATCAGCTGGCGTCGCCCGGGTGACCGGACTATGATTGTCGTCGGGCTTGGATTGCCACAGGGTGGTGGCCTCACAATCTCCCCGCGTCTTGGTAGCTCTCGCATCAGCTGTCCTCGTCGCCACACTTGGCGCCAACTCCGCGCTGGCTCAGTCCGCGGTGCACCTCTCCGGAACCGTTGCGGACACCACCGGGGCCATGCTTTCTGATGTCACGATCACGATCGATGGCGCCGTCGACCTGATCGGCCGGACCGGACCCGATGGTCGCTTCGAGTTCGAGAATCTCCCCGAAGGCCAGTATGAGCTGACCGCGGTGCGGGCGGGGTTCGCGCCAGTCGGTCGCAGCCTTCGCCTGCGGTCCGGTGAGCCTGTCGTCCTCTCCCTGACGCTCCCGGTCGCCCTCGCCGAGCAGACCGTTGTCACGGCAGCGAAGTACGGAGAGCGCGACCTGCAGGCGATCCCGATGGCCGTGACCGCCATCTCCGGGACCGAACTCGCGCGCCTGAATGCCCACACCGTGGAACACGTGGCCGGCCTCGCGCCGACCCTGACGTTTTCGCAGAACACGGGATTCGCGCAGATCACCATCCGCGGAATCGGAACCAACGTGGTGTTCGCCGGGTCCGACCCGAGCTCGACGATGTACGTGGACGGTGTGTACCTCGCACGTCCAGCGGCGGCCCTGGGCGATTTCCTGGATCTGGAGCGCGTCGAGGTGCTCCGAGGTCCACAGGGAACCCTGTACGGACGGAACACGGTCGGCGGCGCGTTGAACGTGATCACCAGACGCCCGACGAACGATGTCGAAGCGTCGGCGCGGCTGGTGGCCGGGAGCGTGGACACCTTGAGGTCCGATGTCCGCGTGAGCGGACCTCTCATTCCCGACAGGTTGCTCGGAAGCGCGTCGTTCCTGCGCGGCGTTCGTGACGGCTTCGTTCGAGACCTCGATCATCCGGATCGTCCGCTCGGCGGCGAGGATGTGACCGCGACACAGGGCAAGCTGAACGTCGTGTTCAATCCGCGAACCGATCTGCTCCTCGCCGGGGACCTCACCCATCAGGATCCCGCCCCGCTCGTCTACGCAAAGGTGCTCGCGGTGAAACCGGGCTTCGAGGTCGACAACCCCGCCGATCTTCACGAGGTCCGCACGTCGGTGGCTGCCGTGAGCCGCAGACTCCAGTACGGCGGATCGGCCCGCCTGACGATGCAGCTCGCGCCGGGGACGACGTTGACGAGTCTCACGGCCTTCCGCAAGCTGGACTACGACCTCGTCGTCGACGGGGACATCACCGAGCTCGACCTCACGGTCTCGAACGTGCACGAGATCCACCATCAATGGTCGGAGGAACTGACCATTGCCCGGCAGCAGCAGGGGCTGACGTGGCTTGCGGGTGTGTTCCTGTTCGATGAAGTCGATCGCCAGCCCACGCGCGTGGACCTGGGCGGGCCTCGCCTCGTCAACCGGCTCGATCCCCGGGTCAACGCGCGTGCCGGCGCGGCGTTCGGCCAGGCAACGGTCGACCTGACGGGGCGCTTCTCCGCGACGGCCGGGCTGCGCCTGACGCACGAACGCAAGACCATCGACAACGCCGGAGAGCTCTCGCGGATGGATCCTCCGCAGGCGGTTGTGCCTGGCTCGTCCTATACCTACACGGATGCGTTGTCGACCACCGCGTGGTCGCCCAAGGTCGGACTCCAGGTGCGCGCCAGCGAGAACACGAATGCATACGTCTCCGCCACACACGGGTTCAAGAGCGGCGGGTTCAACCCGACGTCGGCCCAGGCTGGTCGCGGCTACGCTCCGGAATGGGTCTGGAGTTATGAAGGCGGCGTGAAGACCGCGGCGGCGAGTGGCCGGGCGAGGCTCAGTGTGGCCGGCTTTCTGGCCGACTATTCGGACCTCCAGGTGCAGCAGGCGATCAGCCCCGGTGTGATCGACATCTCGAACGCGGCCGAGGCCACGATCAGGGGGGTCGAACTGGAGGGCGTGGCGAACCTGGCACCTGCCCTGAACGCCGGAGGACATGTGGCCTGGCTCGACGCCATCTACGATCGATACATTGCCGTAGGGGTCGGCGGCGTCACGGGCGACGTCGCCGGGCGCCGGCTGAGCAACGCGCCGGTGTGGTCAGGGCGGCTGTGGATCGAGTGGACTGGAGAGATCGGTCGAGCGGGCCGATTGTCGCTGCGCGGCGATTCCAGGTGGCAGAGCACCGTCTACTTCACGCCGTTCAACGATGCCATCGAGCAACAACGCCCTTACGGAATTCTCGACCTCAGCGCGGAGTTCGGTCCGGCGCGCCGCCACTGGTCGGTTGCGGCCTTCGCGAGAAACGTCACCAACGAGGACTACATCACGGGCGCGTTCAGTTCGCCGCAGCCCGCCATCGGTGGCCGTCCCGGTGATTCGCGCCAGTTCGGTCTCCAGTTGATTGTCGGGCGGTAGCGGGTGCAGACGCTCATACAGTTCAGCACCCCACCGCTCGCGATCTTCCTGCTCGTGGCGGTCGGCATGGACCTGACGGTGGATGACTTCGCGCGCGTCCGCCGTCACCCGGCACTCGTGCTGACCGGGCTCGCTGGCCCGATCCTGCTCCTGCCACCGATCGCCGTGGGCCTGATATGGCTGTTCCAGTCGTCGGCCGACGTGGCGGCCGGCCTGCTCCTCGTGGCCGTATGCCCGATCGGCGGCATCTCCAACACCTACAGCTACCTGGCGCGCGCGTCGCCGGCCCTCTCGGTGACGCTGACTGGTCTCTCCTGCCTGCTCGCGGGCCTGACCATACCGCTCGTGGGTCGGGGGCTCGCCCTGGCGCTGGCACGTCCGCTGGATCTGGCGCCGCCGATGGTGCCGCTCCTCATGCAACTGCTGGTCATGCTGGCCCTGCCGGTGTCGCTCGGCATGTGGATGCGGCGACGGTGGAGTGGGGCGGCCCTCCGGTGGCGGCCCGCGCTCCAGAACCTGAGCTTCATCGGCGTCGCGCTCGTCCTCGTCTTCATCGTCCTCGACAATCCCGAGGCCTTCGCCGGCGACCTGTGGGAGACGGTCCCCCTCGCCGCGGCATTCGTCGTCTGTTCGGGAACGGCCGGCTGGATCGCGGCGTCGGCGGTCACGGCCGATCACGGGGACCGCTTCACCGTCGCCATCGAATTCGGCACACGCAACCTGGGTGTGGCCCTGGGAATCGCGGTCACCCTGCTGGGGCGGGTCGAGTTCGCGCGATTCGCGTACACGTACTTTCTGACCGAGATGCTGATGATGCTCGTGGCGATTGCGTTCTACTGCCGCTGGCGCCAAGGCGTGGATCTGTCGCCCGCGGTCTGACCGGGCCCGTCGTGCGAGCGTTCGTCACGCCCCCGGCCGTTTCGGGCGTTTCAACCCGAGCTTGGCCATCCGGGTCTCGAGGGTCGTCGGCTTGATTCCCAGGCGGTCCGCCGCTCCGGCAACTCCGCGGATGCGCCAGCCGGTGGCCTCGAGCACGTTGAGGAGATGCTCCCTTTCGACGTCCACGAGCTTGGCACTGCGCCTGGTCGCCGCAGCCGACGGGGCGGGAAGCGGAATCGTCAGACGTGTACCGACGTTGGTGATCATCGCGCGCTCCACGACATTGCGCAGCTCACGGATGTTGCCAGGCCAGGAATACTGCTGAAGCGCCGTCATGTTCTCCTTCGGGATGGCTTCGATCCGCTTGCCGAAGGTCCGGCCGAACTCTTCCACGAAGCGCCACACCAGCAGCGGGATGTCCTCGACCCGTTCTCTGAGCGGCGGCACATGGATGGGGAACACGTTCAGCCGGTAGAACAGGTCCTCGCGAAACAGGCCTGCTTCGATCCGTGCCTCGAGGTTCCGGTGGGTGGCCGCGATAATCCGTGTGTCCAGGTGAATCGAGGTCGGGCTGCCCAGCCGCTCGATTTGCCGCTCCTCCAGCACACGCAGCAGCTTCACCTGGATCTCGGCGGGCAGGTCTCCGATCTCATCGAGGAAGATCGTCGAACGGTCCGCCAGCTCGAAGCGACCGATCTGGCGTGAGAGCGCGCCGGTGAAGGCCCCCTTCTCGCGGCCGAACAATTCGCTCTCGATGAGCGTCGGCGGAATCGCCGAGCAGTTGACCCGCACCATGGTCTGGGCGCGGCGGGCACTCAGTTCGTGGACCTGCGTGGCAAAGAGCTCCTTCCCCGTCCCGGTCTCTCCGAGCAGCAGCACCGTCGCATCGGTCTCCGCCACCTGGCGAACCTGTTCGAGGACACGACGCACGGCGGCGCTCTCCCCGACAACGATGCCGCTTCCAATCCGGTCCCCGACTTCGCGCCGCAGGTAGACGTTCTCGGCCTGCAGCCGATCGCGCAACTGTTCGACCTCCGCCAGGGCCCTGCGGAGCGCCTCGTCGCTCGCCCGCCGCGCCAGCACGTTGCCGAACGCCGTGGCGAACACCCGCAGGCGATGCAACACGTCGGGCGTCCACGCCCGCTCCTCGCGCACCATGTTGACGCCCACGGCCCCGACGAGCTGGCCCGCCACCGACAGGGGCACCGTCACGGCCGATTTCGTGCCGAATGATCGATAGCTCGCCCGGTCGATCGGGTTGGGGATCTCATCGACCGACGAGAACGCGACCACCTGTCCCGAAAGCAGCGTCGCGTAGACCCATGGCACCTGGTCATGGATGACCACTGGCGGCGCCGGAGTCACACCCGGCCGACGCCAGCCCTGTGCGTCGGTCGTCACTCCGTCCGGCGTGATCCGGAAGAACGTGGACCGGTCGAGATCGAGCGTCTCGCCAAGTCGGCCGAGGGCCTGGAGAATGACCTCGTCCACCTGCTCCGGGGGCAGGTTGATGAACTTCGTCGAGAGCTCGGCGACGAGGCGCTCGAGCTCGAGCTGCGACTCGATCTGCAGACGGCTCGCCTCTCCGGCGTCGAGCGGTCGTGCAGCATCGACGACCGAGGCCATGACGAACCAGCCAGTGCCGGTCTCGAACGGGTTGAGGTCCACCTCGAGCGTGAACCGCGAGCCATCCCGGCGAACTCCCCACAGATCGCCGCCAGTGCCGAGACGTCGCCTCTCGGGCGTGTGCCCGAAACCGTGAGCGTACGTAGCGTGCAGATCCAGCGGCTTGTCCGGCAGCAGGAGGTCAGCGGATCGGCCGATTAGCTCCCCTGGGCCGTAGCCGAACAGCCGCTCCAGTTGCTGGTTCGCCAGCGTGATCGTGCCCTCCTCGTCCATCACGAGGAGACCACCCGGCGCCATCTCGATCGTCAGCCGAAGCAGCCGTTCAGCCTCAGCGTCCGACATCCCCAATAACCGCGTCCCTGCAGGACTGTCACCATCAGGCGGCATGGCTTTAGTCTACGCCGCAACCCTGCCTCCGGCATCCCGGAGTTTGCAGAAATCGTACGGTCTGTCCAACAGGGATGCGCCGGGAGCGGGCCCGAGGCTCGACTACGGATAGCCGTATGGCTGGTCAGTCTCCCACCGGAGTCCACGACGCGTCGGGATCGTAGAGGGTCATCGCCCTGGCTGCCGCGTCGGTTTCCGGCCCGAGGTCCTTCTCGCTCAGGTGGCCGTCGTGGTTCACGACAAACGTCATGACGCCCGTCACGTCGTAGTGGGCCGGCCATGCGACGAGCGCGAACCCGCCTGACATCTCGCCATCGACAAGGTAGTCCTTCGCCCCGCCTGGGGCGGCCGGGCCCTGCCCGGTCAGGATTCGGAAATAGTAGCCATGAAACGGCGAAGGAGACCGATCCGAGCCTGCATCACGCTCGTCAGTCGCGGCGTTCGCCGCGAGGTCGCCGAGCGGACTGCGCTTCTGACCTCGCGAGGCCGGCCAGTACAAACCGTTCTGGCGCCCTGGATCGCTGCGGAAACTCCGCGCGAAGAGTCCGGCCGGTTTGCCGTCGTGTGCCTGCTTCGCGTAGAGACGCTGGGCCGCGACATAGGTTCGGGCGACCCTGATCGCCGCGAGCTCGTTGCGGCCGATGCGGCGGGCAATCAGTTCTTCCTTGCCGGCAGCCGTATCGAATCGCCAGCCGTTCGCGTCTCTTGTGAGCGGGACGGGAAACGGCCACTCTTCGTGCCCGACAACGAGCGTCTTGCCACCGGTGCTCAGGTCGACGAGATCGGCACGCTCGGCGGCGGCGACGACGAAGACTTCGCGGTTCGCGCGGGCGGTTGCGGGATCGGACGAGTCGACGAGCTCACGTCCATCGGGTCCGAATATCTCGAGGATCTCGTCAAGGTTCCCCGCCCTGGCCGCCTCGGTGAGCGCGCCAACGGCGTCCTCCGGCGTGCGAAACGTGCGCTGCTGCGGTTCGGGAGTCACGGCCCTGCACGAAGCGCCGGCTGCCAGCACCGCCGCCGAGAAGCTGACCGCGACAAGACCGCGTGTCACGCCGGCCCGGCGCCGGATTGATCGAGCTGCCATAGACATCCACTGACCTCTCGCCGTCCGGCTCACCGACGCCGGCCGCCTCCTGAACGCGAGCTTCCCCGGCTCTTCTGCCCGCGTTCGCTGGCCGCCCGCTCCGATCGTCCACTCGAGTAGCCCGAGAACGCGTCGGACCCCGTTCCGCTCCGTTGGGTCGTCCGGCTCCCGCTCCCGCTGTATCCGCGGGCTTCGGTGGACGTGCGGGAGCTGCCCGCCGGTGCCGCAGCAGGCTCAGCCCGGCTGGACTGTTCGCCTCGCGCGGCCTGCGACCCCGCACGGTTCTCCTGCCGGCTCTGTTGCGACTCGGTGCGCTGCTGGGTGGTATCGGCCCGGTTGCCGCGCTCTTCGGCCACGTCTTCCCGGCGCTCGCCTCGATCCTCGACGATATCCTCGCGATGGTCCTGCCAGTCTTCGCGGGCGTCTTCGCGCTCGTCGTACCAGTCGTCCCACGCATCGTCGTACATGTAGAACCCGCCGTGCATGCCGTAGGGTCCGTAGTAGTAGTCGTTGTCGATCGCCGCACCGATCGCGATGCCCGCCGTGAAGCCAATCAGCCCAGCTGCCGCCGCGTCCGCACCGCTGTCGGACTCGACGACCACGGTGGACGACGTCGCCGGCTGCGTATAGACGACCTGCGGGCTGTACTGGGGCACGTAGACGACCTGAGGATTGGCTGGCTCGATGACGATCACCTGGTCGCCACTCGTCGTGGTGCGCGTCTCGACGTTCTGCTGCGGGGTGCTCTTCAGCGTCCCTGCCTCGGTGGCTTGAGCTCGCAGTCGCTGAATGCTGGCGAACACCGCCTGACGGTCAGCCTCGAAGGCCTGGCCCAGCTGGGTCGTCCAGTCCAACTGCTCGGCCATCATGGCGACCACCTGGGGGAAGAGCGCCAGTGCGACAAAGCTCGGCTCGAACCCGGATTTCGTGGCGGCATCCTGCAGTTCGGTGCCGGCAAGCGTTGGAACGCCGGCCAGCCACTCGTTGAGCGCACCGACCCGGGCCGGGTCCGCCGCGCAGAGCAGTATCTGCGCGAGGAGCTGGTCCGGGTAGAGCGCGACGGGGGCGAGCAAGCGGTCCAGGACCTCCGCACTCGCCGGCGCCTGAGACGCGGCTGCAGACTTCGCGCCCCCCTGGATCGCGCAGGCCAGGACGATCGTGGCGAGAACGAAGACAGACCTTCTCATGTTCCCCATGTTCGCGTTCGGAATGGCCGGGAGGAGACCGGTGATTCGCCTCACCGCGGCTGCCTCTGGGTTCGCCTTCCGTCTGTGGCCGGCGGCGGGTCGGACGGCTCATCGGTTTCAGGCAGGCCACGGACTTCAGCCACGTAGTCCAGCCCCCGCGTCGTCGTGACGAAGTCGAACTTCACTTCCGGCGTGTCCTGGGACGATTCCATCACCGCCAGGAGCGACGTGAACCGATCGGACTGCACGCGCCGGCGCATGTCGGCCTCCGTCGCCCACTCCTCCACGTAGCGCACGACGGCGTCGGAGTCGGCCCATGCCGAGCACGCCAGGCATCCCTGCTCGAACCGCGTGCCCGTCATGATGAACTGGAGCGCGGCCAGCAGGTCGTGCACACCGCGAGCCGACGAGGCGAGTGCCACGGTCAACCGGACCATACAGGCAATCGATGCATCATGTGTTCCAACAACTCATGTGGCACGTTCGGTCGCTCCACGCGCCTTTTGAGCGCCTTTGCCGCGATCTGCCGGCGGACGATCCTCCGGCAGGCAGGAGGAGCCCCGGAATGCCGAGGCCACGACCGACGTGGCCTCGGGACTAGGCCGTTCCGGGGCGCCGCAGCCCGAGCTTCGCCATCCGCGTCTCGAGCGTGGTCGGTTTGAGCCCCAGGCACTCGGCGGCCCCTTCGACCCCCCGGATCCGCCAGCCGGTGCGCTCGAGCACCCTGCGGATGTGCTCCTTCTCCACGTCAACCAGCCTCGAACTGTGTCTCTCGGACGATACCGACGCCATCGGAGGCATGATGGTGATCCGGGGGCTGGTCGCCGTGATCATGGCGCGCTCGACGACATTGCGCAGCTCGCGGATGTTGCCGGGCCACGCATAGTGCTGCAGCGCCTGGAGGCTCTCCTTGGAGATCGACTCGACGGGCTTGCCGAACGCCTTCGAGAACTCCCCCGCAAAGCGCCACACCAGGAGCGGAATGTCCTCCGCACGCTCCCTCAACGGCGGTACCCGAATCGGAAAGACGTTCAGTCGGTAGTACAGGTCCTGCCGGAAGGCACCCTCCGCAATCCGCTGCTCGAGGTTGCGGTGCGTGGCCGCGATGATCCGCGTGTTCACCGGAATGGATCGCGGGCTTCCCAGGCGCTCGATCCGTCGCTCCTCCAGCACGCGCAGCAGCTTGACCTGCATCTCGGACGGGAGATCGCCAACCTCGTCCAGGAAGATCGTCGAGCGGTCGGCCAGCTCGAAGCGTCCGACTTGCCTGGCGAGCGCGCCGGTAAAGGCTCCCTTTTCGCGCCCGAACAGCTCGCTCTCGATCAGGGTCGTGGGGATCGCCGCACAGTTGACGCGGACCATCGCCCGGCTCTTCCGCGCGCCGGCATCGTGAATCTGAGTCGCGAAGAGCTCCTTGCCGGTTCCCGTCTCGCCGAACAGCAGCACGGTCGAATCGGTGGCCGCGACCCGACGGATCTGCGTCAGGACCTGCCGCACGGCCGCACTGCGTCCGACGACATGCGAGAACTCTCCACCCTCAGTGACCTCCCGCAGCTGCACGTTCTCGATCTGCAGGTCGTCCTTCAGGCGCTCGACCTCCGCGAGCGCACGCCGGAGGGCCTCGTCCCGGTGACGTCGCGCCAGGACCTGAGCGAGCAGGCTGGCCATCACCCCGAGCCTGTGCACGTCCTCCGACGACCACGCCCGCTCGGCGCGTACGGTGCTGAAACTCACCACGCCGACGAACCGGCCATCCACCGAGAGGGGGATCAAGACCGCCGACTTCGTCCCGGCGGTTCGGAACGCGCGGCGGTCGGCCTCGGCAGCCACATCGTGAGTTGTCGAGAAGCACACGACCTTGCCCGCTCGAAGGTCGGCGATGGTCCCGGGGAAGTGATCCGCCACCGGCGCAGGAACCACCGCCGGGCTCACGCCTTCCGCTTCCCAGCCCAGCACTTCGGACAGGAGGCCATCGGGCGCAACCCGGAACATCGCGCTCCGGTCGATGTTCATGGCGAGGCAGATCCTCTGCAGCGCGTCGCGCATCGCGCCGTCGACTTCGGGCAGAGGAAGGTTGATGAACCGGCCCGAGAGCTCCGAGACGAGTCGCTCGAAGGTCAGCCGTTCCTCCAGCTGAGGATATCGGGCGGCCCCCTGCGGGCGGCGCCCGGCAGTGTCCACGACGGAGGCCAGGAGGAGCGGGCCGGCGGCGGTCTCCGCCTCGTTCCATGCGAACTCGACGAGAAGGGGAGAGCCGTCCTTCCTCTGCCCATTGAGCTCGCGCCTGCCACAGGTCGCTTTCGCTCGCGCGTGGGCCGGAGCTTTACGGTGGGTTGGAGCTTCACC
>CAZJBN010000025.1:0-5270 GCA_964543955.1 uncultured Bifidobacteriaceae bacterium | reverse complement strand
AGGTCGCTTTCGCTCGCGCGTGGGCCGGAGCTTTACGGTGGGTTGGAGCTTCACCTCCGGCTTCATCTTCACCGTAGGCCGGAGCTTCAGCTCCGGCTTCTCCAGGCGCCTGCGACAGCGGACCGGCTGCCTGGATCGCCGCCGTGGCGCCCGGCAGCAGGTGATCGACGCCGAGTCCAATCAGTTCCGCACGAGCGTAGCCAAGGAGTCTCTCCAGCGCGCGGTTGACGAACACGATCGTCCCATCGGATTCGAGCAGGAGGATGCCACTGGGCGACGCCTCAATCGCCTTCTGAAAGAGTCCGACCCGGTCCTCCCCGTCGCAGGTCACGTCACGTCGCCTCGCTGCCTACTTGACGCGCCGGACACCCGTCAGCCGGACGAGCTCGGCCCCGTAGTCCTGCACGACGAAGGCCCCCGCTTTGGACGTGACCGTGGCGGCCGGCGCCAGGGTGCCGGTACCGCTGCCCGACTCGTCGACCTCCAGATCGATGACCGCGAAGTCGTAGCCCTCTCGAGGTTTCGCGCCTGGAAGGCCTGCGCCCAGAAACAGGATCGGCTTGTCGGTCACGAGCGTCAGGAGCCGGCCGCTGCCGGTCGGGCGCTCCACCGCAAGCCGCGTGGGAGTCGGCTCTCCCGTACCCAACCGCACCGATCCGGTCGGCGCGACACCCACCAGGGCCTTGCGCAGCCCCTCCACCCCGCCGGAGTTGAAGGCCGCCAGAAGCGCGTCGGCTTCGCCCTGCGGCATCTTCCGGTCGATGGTGATCGTCACCGGGGCGCTGGCCGTCGCCCCACTCGCCGTCTTGACGGTGGCCGACGCCGTGAAGGTTTCGGTTCCCGTCTGCCCGGCAAGGGTGCCGGAAACCACGACGATGAGCGTCCACGAGAGAACGCCAATCGACCGACTCAGTCGAACGCTCATAAGAGTGACCTCACAGAAATGCACGCGCAGGCGAGCGGTTACGAACGAACGAACTGTTTGCACTACTCGTACCACCACACGGTCGATCGCACGGCATCAGGGACACGCCGGCAACTCACGGGAGAAAGCTTCCCGGGTGATGGCCTGCCCCTCGACCACTCCGATATCACGGAGAACACCCGGCATACCGGAGGAGCATGGGAGAAGCCGTGGCCTGACACTCCTGGCCTTGAAGACGGCTCGGCGGGTTCGGGACGTGGAACCGGGGATGCCCGCATCGTGCCGTTCGCCGCGTCGCCTTCAGCCTAGAACCGAAGTCCGAAAGACAGCTGCACGAACTGGCCGTTGGCTCTTCGCTGCTCGCGGGTCTCCCCGGACGGCAGGTCGACCTCCGGGCCCCAGATATAGTGGTACCGCAGTTCGGCGTAGGCGATGCCGAAGTTGGCGCCGCCGCCGAAGTCCATGCCGAAGTCAGTGGAGCTGCGCCTGCCGATGATGTTGTCGACGGGCACGAAGCCTCCCGGGACGCACACGTACCACCAGGGATTGCAGTAGCCTGGCAACCAGCCCACTCCTGGCGTCGTCACCTCGACCGGCCGATAGTAGATGCCCATGCCCACGAGACCATAGGGCCGGACTCCTCCGTCGGGACGCTGAATCACGAGGTTGGCCGTCCCGTACTGCATGTTCATGTTGGCGAAGAAATCGGTGGGCACCGGCGTCCCGCCTGGCTCGTCGCTCACGGGGATCGAGATCCGCTTCTCGCCCAGGCCGTTGTAGCTGTAGAGCCCTTCGATACCGATCACCGGTGTGGCATTGACCTGGAAGCCGATGTTGAAGTGATAGCCGTCGCCCAGGTGATCGCGCACTTCGCCGTTCGGCGCCGTGTAGCCGCCTCCCAGGACGAAGTGGCCCGGCTTGTCCTGAGCATCGGCGTCGGTGGCCACGACTGCGAGGGCACTGGCGAGCGCGAGCGCGAAAATCGATGGTTGTCGCATGAACGCTTCCTTTCTCCGCATTCATGAGAGCACCGCACGTGCCAGAGAGGCACGCGTCGTGCGGGAGGACCCCAAGTGCTGGCCTGGCGCGAGTTGCGCGCGCATCCGGCGGGCAGGACGCCGCAGAGGCGAGGGTCCTGAGGTGTCGGATTCCGGAGTCCCTCCGAAATAGCGGAGGGGATCCGCCGCCTGCCACATTCGCGAAGATGTAGGGTGCGTCGGCCGTCAGGCGACGGATGAAACCCTCAGCGCGCCCGACCGGGCCCGTCGGCGCCCTTATAGACAACGCCGTCCTTCATGATGACGACGAAGTTTCTCGTGGGGTCGCCGATGAGGTCGATGTCAACCAGCGGATTGCCGTCGACGAGGAGCAGGTCGGCGAGCGCGCCTTCCTCGACGATGCCAAGCTTGCCGGGATACGGCGTCCGGGGCCCGCTCAAGGCCAACAGCTGCGCGTTCTGATAGGTCACCAGCTTCAGAATCTCGGCCGCTGTGAACCAGTCCCTGAGCAGCAGGATCATGGGGTTCTGATCGGCATTCAGTTCCGGCTCGAAGAGCAGGTCGGTGCCCCAGGCGAGCTTGACGCCGTGCTTCTTCGCCAGCGGCCACACACGGGCGTTGCCCTCGACGATCGGCCGCCGCTTCTCGCGGCGTTCCTGCGTCATGTTCGGTGACTCGCGGACGAGAACCTGGCTGCTGAGCCACGTGCCCTGCTTCGCCATCAACTGAATCGTCGCCTCGTCGAGGAGCTGGCCGTGCTCGATACACTTGACGCCGGCCTCGATGGCGCGGCGGACCGCCCTGGGCGTGTAGGCGTGGGCCGTGACGTACGTGTTCCAGTCGTCGGCGGCCTCGACCGCGGCCTTCATCTCGTCGAGCGTGTACTGCGTGACGTCGAGGGGATCGTAGGTCGACGCCGTGCCGCCGCCGGCAGTGATCTTGATCTGGCTGGCGCCATGGCGGAGGTTCTCGCGTGTCGCGGTCAACACTTCATCGCGGCCGTCGGCGATGAAGGCCGCGTCGAACTCTTCGGCCCGTGACCGCTTACCTGTGAAACGGCGCGATCCCTCCTCCGGCGTACGAAAGTCGCCGTGTCCCGATGTCTGCGAGATGATCGCGCCAGAAGGCCAGATGCGTGGTCCCGGCGTCCTGCCGGCATCGATCGCGTGCTTGAGCGGAAAGATCGGGCCGCCGGCGTCGCGGACGGCGGTGAAGCCGCGCAGCAGCATCTCGCCTGCCGATCTGGCCGCGGCGGCGCTCAACTGCTCCGGCGTCGTCGCCGGATCGGACAAAGCGGTCAGCAGCATGCTGCCGAACACGAGGTGCACGTGCGCGTCGATGAGGCCGGGCATCAGGGTACGGCCCTGGCCGTCAATGGTCGTCGCGCCGGCGGACGCGGTGGTCGACGGACCGATGGCCGCGATGGTATTGCCGCGGACGAGGACGCGTGTCGCGGGACCGACCCGGCCGTTGACGACATCGAGCACGCGGACGTCGCGGAAGAGCGTCTCGGCGGGAGCCGGTGGCGCCTGTTGCGCCAGGGGCGGCGGTGCGGGCGCCGCGAGCGCGAGCACCACGAGCAGGGGGAATCCCGTCCGACGATGGATCGACATCCTGGAGCCTCCCGCAGCCGGCGACATCGGAATCGGACGGTGACGCCGGCGACCGGACCCTTCAGTCGGGCATCGAGGACATGGTCATCGGACGAGTGGTCCGACGCCGACCGCTTGGCAGCCGACGGAGATCGCCCAGCGTCGATTGAAGGCCGTCTCGACGCGAACGGGTACTACTTCGTCGCGCGGCGGTTGTAGGTCACGTGCGTGACGCCCGTGATCTTTCCGTCCTTGTCCATGCGGATGTACTCGTTGCTGATGGTGGCGTTGTCCTCCGACAGCGTGTTGATCACCACCTGGTAGACGACGCCGTTCCGCTTGTTGTAGATGCGGGTGCTCTTGTCGTTGATCACCTCGACCGCCGTCTCGGAGTTCTGCTGCCCGGTCACGGGACGGAACTGGCCGTCGAACATCGTCACGTAGCTCCAGGTGGCTTTCGGATCGCTCGGGTTGCTGATCGTGATCTTCATGCCGCCCTGCTCGTGCGGCTCGTAGGTCATCACGTTGTTGGGGTTCGTGGAGTTGTCCCAGACCCCGAAGCGGGTGGCGCCAGGATTCTGGGCCCAGCTGGGCGTGGCAGAAACGAGGGCGGCGACGAAGGCCGCAAGGCAGACGGACAGGATTCGCACACGCATGACGGATACCTCTTGCCTAAGGATTGGCGCCGCCAGCATACAGAAAGGCGGGGCGGCGCCGCAACGCGGACTGCCCGCCCCGCCTTCCCGGAAAGCCGTCAGGCGACGTCAAACCGGTCGAGGTTCATCACCTTGTGCCACGCGGCCACGAAGTCACGGACGAACTTCTCCTTCGAGTCGTCGCACGCATAGACCTCCGCGAGCGCGCGGAGCTCTGAGTTCGAGCCGAAGAGGAGATCGACACGGCTGGCGGTCCACTTCACCTCGCCCGCCCCACGGCCGCGGCCTTCGAAGGCGTCCGCGGCGCCGGAGGTCGCCTTCCACTCCGTGTCCATGTCGAGCAGGTTCACGAAGAAGTCGTTGGTGAGCGTCCCGGGCGTCGCCGTGAAGACACCGTGCGCGGACGAGCCGGCGTTGGCGCCGAGCACGCGCAGTCCGCCCACGAGCACGGTCAACTCGGGCGCGGTCAGCTTCAGCATCTGGGCCTTCTCGACGAGGAGCCGTTCGGCCGGCACGGTGTGCCCCTGCGCCAGGTAGTTGCGGAACCCGTCGTAGGTGGGTTCGAGTACCGCGAACGACTCGACGTCGGTCTGATCCTGGGTCGCATCGGTGCGCCCGGGCGTGAAGGGCACCTCGACGTCGAAGCCCGCGTCCTTTGCGGCCTTCTCGACCGCGGCCGAGCCGCCCAGCACGATGAGGTCGGCCAGCGATACCTGCGTCTGGCCGCCCTTCGCGTTGAACGCCTTCTGGATCCCTTCGAGCGTCTCCAGCACCACGGCGAGCTCCGCGGGGTCGTTGGCGGCCCAGTCCTTCTGCGGGGCGAGACGGATGCGGGCGCCGTTGGCGCCGCCGCGCTTGTCGGTGCCGCGGAAGGTGGACGCCGACGCCCACGCCGTCCTGACCAGCTGCGAAACGGGGAGGCCCGATTCGAGGATCTGAGCTTTGAGGGCGGCGATCTCCTTTGCGCCGACGATCGCGTGCGTGACCGGCGGGACCGGGTCCTGCCAGATCTGCGGCTCGGCAGGCACCAGCTTGCCGAGATAGCGCGAGGCGGGACCCATGTCGCGGTGGGTCAGCTTGAACCACGCCCGTGCGAATG
>CAZJBN010000024.1:0-41718 GCA_964543955.1 uncultured Bifidobacteriaceae bacterium | reverse complement strand
CGGAGCCACGGCCTCGGCACGTCGTTCGGCAACACCGTCACCAGGCGCTACCTGCGGAGCACCACGTTCGCTCAGCGCGCGACGGCGGGCAGCGACCGCGAGACGTTCCTGCGGCTTCAGGATCTGTTTCGCAAGTACAGCGAGCAGTACGACCTCGACTACCTGCTGATGATGGCCAAGGGCTACCAGGAGTCACGGTTGAACCAGAACGTCCGGAGCCCGGTCGGAGCCATCGGCGTCATGCAGCTCATGCCCGCCACCGGTCGATCGCTCGACGTGGGCGACATCCATCAGGTCGAACCGAACATCCACGGCGGTGTGAAGTACTCACGCCGGCTGATGGATCATTACCTGGGGAACGAACCGGATCTGGACGAGCTCAACAGGTACTTCTTCGCGCTGGCGTCCTACAACGCCGGCCCATCCCGCATCCGGCAGCTCAGGCGCGAGGCCGGGCAGCGCGGCCTCGATCCCAACGTGTGGTTCGGTCAGGTCGAACACATCGCGGCCGAGCGTATCGGCCGCGAGACGGTCGCGTACGTGAGCAACATCAACAAGTACTTCGTCGCCTACCAGTTGATTGCCGAGCAGGAGCAGCGCCGTCTCGAGTACAGGCGAGGGATCGCTGGCGCCCAGCCGTAGGACGGAGCGCCCCGCGTGAACGACGTGGCCTAGAAGACGCCGGCGCCGATCTCGACGATGACCCTGGGCTGTTGCAGCCGGGAGAAGCCATTGCTCCGGATGCCCAGCCGCACACCGCCGAAGTTGTAGCCGAAGAGCGCCCAGCGGGCCTTGCCGCTGACGGCCACACGGAACTTCAGTCCGAACTCGGTGGCAAAGCTGTTGATCGGCTCACGCGGAGTGTCGTCGCCGCCGTGCGTCCTCACGAGGCCGCTCTCGTAGCCCATGGCGACATACCAGTCGACCCACCGCGAAGCCGAGGGCGTCACCAGCATGTCGGCGCCCCATCCGTGTTCGTTCACGAGGAAGCGGGGGACGAGCCACACTTCCGGGACTTCGAGCCCCGGTCCCTGGATGGATGCGGCCAGCTGGTCCGAGTCGAGGCGGAGGTTGACCGCGGAGATCACGTTGAAGAAGTTGTTGGGATCCGACAGGACTCGCGCCAGCTCGGATTCGTGCTGCGCGGCGGGCCAGGCGGCGCCGAAGCGGTGGGACCGCATCATCGCCAGCAGCAGATCGGGCTCGGGGCCCTCGGGCCTGCAGATCGCGACGAGCGTCGCCGGGCGCAGCTCGTACCGCCCCAGGTTCTCGGAGCTGGCCGCCAGCGGGACGCTTCGCTGCCGTCCGCACACCGGAAAGTCCTCGGGCGGCATCAGCTGATACGCGTCCTCGCGCGGCTTGGCCATCGACGCCGAGAAGCGCGAGCCCATCAGCACCGAGGACCCCAGGACATCGCGCAGTCCCCACGCATCGTTCACTCGCGAGTTCGCGTCGTAGCCCGGGGTGTAGACGCCGTCGGCGTTCCGGTCGAGGATGCTCGCATGCTTCCCCTCCTCGACGAGGACCCGGACAGGGAAGACCATGTCGCGCTCGGCACGCAGGATGTGGGAGTACCAGTTCACGCCGTGTGCGAGCCCTTCGAGACGCGTCGCGCGGACGCGAAGGCAGCCGTCCTCGGTCCGTTCCAGCTGGACGAGCATGTTGACCACTTCGAGGTCGTGGGGGTGCGGGCTGAGGCCGAAATCCTCGTCGTAGTAGAAGAAGTACCGCAGCACGAAGTGGTCGACCTTGTCGAAGAAGTCGGGATCGGTCTCGCCCGTGCCGATCACCCGCTCGTCGCCGCGGAGCACGATGGCGGCGGCCTGGTAGTACACGACCGGCCTGCCGCTCGGTGTGTCGCACGGGTGCGCGTGGGGAATCGGGCTGTCCGGCCGCTTCAGGAGCAACGGCTCATCGGCCGAGAACCACAGTGCCGGGGCCAGAATCTTCGCGAGCTGCGGCAGGTCGGGTGCGGGCTCCGACCCCTGCCACGCGATCCCGACGGGAAACTGCGGATCGAATGGGTCGGGGCAGGCGCAGATGACGGCGGCCTGCGCGGTCTTGTCCGGCTGCCCGGTGTCGCCGGCGGCAGCCGATGCGGCGATGCCGCACACCAGGACTGCCGTCAGGGAGAGTTGCACCGCTGTCATGACCGGATTCCTCGCTGGCGATACTCGACGGATCGACGATGACCGCGCCAGTCGGGCTGCACTCGTGGGTGCGCTTCTCGACGACGCCGGACCGAAGCCACCGCGCCGCCGCGCCAGTCGTGCCCATCGACGCCGAACGGATTGATTCGTTCCTGCGTCGAGGAGCACGTTAGTTGGTGTTCGCCGGTGGTGTCAACCGAGCCGTGGCGCGCGAGTGCCGGGTCGAAGCCCGAGGCCGACACAAGCGGCGCCCGGTTCACGCTCCGAGCGCGCGCGTGACTGATGCGGACCAAGTTGGCGGCCACTCGTGACCTCAGAGCTCCCCTACGTCTCTCTCGTCTTCGGCCTGTTCGTCATCCCGCGCATCCTGCAGCGATGGCGGATTCCGCGTGCGATTACGGCGCTCCTCCTCGGCGCCATCGCCGGCATGGGCTTCGACCTCTTCGCCGGCGACACGACGATCGCGCTCCTCTCGACGCTCGGTATCTCCACACTCGTTCTCTTCGCGGGGCTCGAGGTGCGTCTCGACGAGCGTCGGCAGGGCCGCCGCGTGCTCCTCGAGCACACTGCCGTGTGGCTCGTGCTGATTGCGGCCACCACCTTCGGCGCGCAACAGCTCGTCGGCCTGGCGGTCAGGCCGTCCTCCTCGTGGCGCTCGCCCTGCTGACACCCTCGGCCGGCTTCATCCTCGACTCGCTCGCGAACTTCGGCCTGACCAGGAACCAGGAGTTCTGGGCGCGATCGAAGACGGTTGCCGCCGAGATCGTGTCGCTGCTCGTCCTGTTCTTCGTCCTGCAGTCCTCGTCGCTGGCGCGGTTCGCCATGATGACGATGGGGGCGGCGTTCGTGACCCGTCAGCTCGGCGCCTATTACCTGGTCGGCGCCTTCGTCGTCGGCATCGTGGCCCAGCGCTTCCGCGAGCGCCTGCCGGCCATGGCCTCGGAGGAGATGTTGCACGCGGTCGACGTCTTCGCATCGTTCTTCATCCCGTCCTATTTCTTCGCCGCCGGACTCCACCTGCAGCGCGAGCAGGTTCACCTGGGAATCGCTGGTGGCCGGGTTGTGCCTGCTGGGCGCGATGGTGCCGCTCCGGATCGGCGCGACGGCGCGCCATCGGAAGGTCTCACTCGGCGAGCCGCTGCCGGACGGATGGCGAGTGGGCGTCAGCCTGGTGCCGACGCTCGTCTTCACCCTCGTGACGGCCGAGATCCTCCGCGACCTCTTCGCCGTGGACGCATGGCTCTTCGGCGGGCTCGTGATCGACACGATCGGCAACACGCTCGTGCCCGGCTTCGTCCTTCGCCTGCTGGAGGCCGAGCTCGACGACCCGGAGCTGCCGGCCGTGACGGCGGCCTACGCGAGCACCTTGTCCTCGTTCGAGGAGTACGAGGCGGGCCTGGGAGGTCGTGAGTCGCGGGCAGGGCGGTGAGACGCGCGTCGTGCGCTCCGCACCCGATCGCCGCCGGATCGAATGACGGGGAGTACGACGTACCGCCGTTACGGCAAGGCGCTACACTCCACCAATGTCCCGCCGCCTCTCCCGCCGCCACTTCCTGAGCGCCACTGCGGCGATTGGCGCGATCCCCCTCGTGCGGAGCCTGCACGCGCAGGCGCCCGATCGCGGCGGCGCCGACGTCTTTCGCCACGGTGTCGCGAGCGGTGATCCGCTGGCCGACCGCGTGATGTTGTGGACGCGGGTGAGCGTCGCGTCGGGAGACTCGGCGCGCGTCAGATGGGTCCTCGCCACCGATCCGCAGCTGTCGCGCGTCGTCGCGCGCGGTGAGGGCGAGACGGGCCGCGCCCGCGACTTCACCGTCAAGGTCGATGTCACCGGCCTCGAGGCGGGCATGACCTACTACTACGGGTTCGAGGCGGCCAACGACCGATCGCCGATCGGGCGGACGCGGACGTTGCCGCCGGCAGGCGTGTCGCGCGTGCGGCTGGGGGTCGTGTCGTGTTCGAACTATCCGTTCGGCTATTTCAACGCGTACGCGGCGCTGGCCGGCCGGCCGGATCTCGATGCCATTCTCCATCTCGGCGACTACGTCTACGAGTATCCCAACGCGCGCTTCGGCGACGGTACCGCGCTCGGCCGCATTCCCGAGCCGAACGCAGAGACGGTGGCGCTCGCGGACTATCGCGCGCGTCACGCGCAGTACAAGGCCGACCCCGATACGCAGGCCGTCCACCGCCAGCATCCGTTCATCGTCGTCTGGGACGATCACGAAGTGGCCAACAACACCTGGTCGGGCGGCGCGCAGAATCACAACCCGGAGGCCGGCGAGGGTGACTGGTTTGCGCGGAGGAACGCAGCCGTGCAGGCGTACTTCGAGTGGATGCCCATCAGGGAAGACGCCCAGTCGCTGGGGCCGCGCATCTATCGCACGCTCCGCTTCGGCGACCTCGCGGATCTCGTGATGCTCGATACGCGGCTCGTCGGCCGTGACGAGCAGGCCCTTCGCGACGATGTGGCGGCCATCGAGGCCGCGGACCGGTCGCTGCTCGGGCGCGCGCAGGAAGCGTGGCTGCACGGCGAGCTGAGCGAGTCCAGGCGCGCCGGCACGCGGTGGCAAGTGCTTGGTCAGCAGGTGATGTTCGCGCCGCAGGTCCAGCCCGGTGCGGCGGCTGCCAACGTGGACTCGTGGGACGGATACCGAGCGTCGCGCGAACGTGTGTTCGACATGGTGGAGGGTCTCGGGCTCGACAGCGTCGCCGTGCTCACTGGCGATGTCCACAGCGCGTGGGTCTACGACCTGCCGCGCCGGCCCTTCGACGCCTACGATCCGGCGACCGGGCGCGGATCGCTCGGCGTGGAGCTCGTGGGGACGTCGGTCACTTCGTCCAGCACCCTCGGCGCCGGTCCCGACGGCGAGAAGCAGCTGGCCGACCTGCGCGCGCGCCGGCCGCACCTCCACTACCTGGATGGGCGGTACCGCGGTTACTACATCCTGGACCTGACGCGCGAGCGGCTGCAGGCCGACTATTTCGCGATGAAGACCATCCTCGACCGTACGGCCGAGGAGCGGTTCGTGAAGGCGTTTGCCGCGCCAGCCGGGCAGATGCACCTCACCGAACAAGCCTCGCCGGCCCGTTCGCAGACCGCGCCGGACCCGGCGCCGTAGCCCTCGGCGCGTCGCGCCTCGGCAGACCCACGCTTCGCGCGTGGGGAGGACCCCTCGCTTCTGGTTGGGGGAGGGCAGCGGCCCACCCGCGCACCGCGTGGGTCCCGCCTGGCCGCGGGCCGGGTCCCACCGGCAAGGCCGGTCGCGCCTATAATCCACGTATATGCAACGTACGGACGTCGGGAACCCGGACTACTACCACAAGGTCGTCGACTGTCAGTGGGCCTGTCCGGCGCATACCAACGTGCCGGAGTACATCCGCCTCATCGCCCAGGGCCGCTTCAGTGACGCCTATATCGTCAATCGCGAGTCCAACGTCTTTCCGGGGATCCTCGGCCGGACGTGCGACCGGCCCTGCGAACCCGCATGCCGGCGGGGACGCCTGGATGGCAAGCCCGTCGCCATCTGCCGGCTCAAGCGCGTGGCGGCCGATCACAAGGACGACATCCGGCACCGGCTCCCCACTGCACCCGTGGAGAAGAACGGCAAGAAGGTCGCCCTCATCGGCGCCGGCCCGGCATCGCTGACCGTGGCCAACGACCTGATGCCGCTCGGCTACGAGTGCACGATCTTCGAGAAGGGGCCTCGGCCGGGCGGGCTGATGCGCATCAACATCCCCGCGTTCCGCCTGCCCGAAGAGGTGCTCGACGAGGAGATCGGCTACATCATCGACATGGGCGTCGAGATGAGGTACGACACGCCGGTGGCGAGCCTGCGCGCGCTCGTCGAGACCGGCGGCTACGATGCGGTCTTCGTCGGCAGCGGCGCGCCGAAGGGCAAGGAGCTGGAGTTGCCCGGGCGGCGCGATACCGATCAGATCTTCATCGGGATCGAGTGGCTGGAGTCGATCCACTTCGGCCACGTGGACTCGGTCGGCAAGCGCGTCGTCATCATCGGCGTCGGCAACACGGCCATGGACTGCTGCCGATCGGCCAGGCGCCTGGGCGCGACCGAGGTCAAGGTCGTCGCGCGCAAGACGCGGAAGTACTTCAAGGCGTCGCCCTGGGAGCTCGAGGATGCCGAAGAGGAGCAGGTCGAGATCCTCGAGAACCTCTCGCCGGTCCGCTTCGTCGTCGAGAACGGCGTGCTGACCGGCATGGAGTTCGACCGGTTCACGTCGCGCGAAGAGGGCGGGAAGCTGATCCAGGATCCGGCGGGACGCGTGACGGTCCCGTGCGACACCGTCATCCTCGCCATCGGGCAGGAGAACGCGTTCGAGTGGATCGAGCGCGACATGGGGCTGGACTTCGACAAGTGGAACATGCCCGTCGTCGACAAGACGACCTTCATGTCCACGCGCCCGGGCGTGTTCTTCGGCGGCGACGCCGCGTTCGGCCCGGCCAACATCATCTGGGCCGTGGCGCACGGGCACGAGGCGGCGATATCGATTCACCACCACTGCACTGGTGTCCCGGTCACCGAGCGTCCGGCGGACGGCCAGACGCTGACGAGCACGAAGATGGGCCTGCACGAGTGGGCCTACAGCAACGACTACGACCCGTCGAAGCGCCAGAAGATGGTGCACGTCGAGATGCCGCTCCGGTTCTCGAAGATGACCATCGAGGTCGAGGAGGGCTTCACCGCCGAGCAGACCGCGCGAGAGGTCGAGCGCTGCCTCAACTGCGACGTCCAGACCCACTTCACCGACTCGCTCTGCATCGAGTGCGACGCGTGCATCGACATCTGCCCGGTGGACTGCCTGACGATCGCGCCGAATGCGGACGAGCCCGAGCTGCGCACGCAGTTGATGGCACCGGCAGACAACCTGGAGCAGGCGCTCTTCGTCTCCGGCCCCCTGAAGCAGACCGCGCGCGTGATGGTCAAGGACGAGAACGTCTGCCTGCACTGCGGCCTCTGCGCGGAGCGCTGCCCGACCTACGCGTGGGACATGCGCCGGTTCGTGCTGGAGCAACCTTACGCGGGCGTGAGCTTCATTCCCCTGGAGGCAGTCGGGCGGTGATGGACCGCCCGGAGCGCCGGGGCTTCTGATGGAGCGCCGGGGCTTCAGCCCCGGCGGAGGTCGACGGGCTTGGAGGCCCGTCGCGCCAGGTATCCAGTTTTCATATGTCACAGATCAACGATTTCGCGTTCAAGATTGCGACGGCCAACGGCACCGGATCGGCCAGCGCCAACGGCCTCATCATGCAGGCCATCTTCAGAATGGGCGTGCCGGTGACGGGAAAGAACGTGTTCCCGTCCAACATCCAGGGCCTGCCCACGTGGTACGAGATCCGCGTGAACAAGGACGGGTACACGGCGCGCACGCCCCGCTTCGACCTGATGGTCGCGCTCAACCCCGCCACCTACGCCCGCGACGTCGCGGAGGTCCGCTCGGGCGGCTGGCTGCTGTACGACTCCACGTGGCCGCTCGACGAGAAGCTCCGCCGCCCGGACGTCACGTATCTCGGCATCCCGCTCGCCGAGCTCTGCAACGCCGCCTTCGCGGGCGTGCGCGAGCGCATCCTGATGAAGAACATCGCCTATGCGGGCGCGCTCGCCGCGCTCCTCGGCATGGACACCGAGGTCATCAAGGGCCTGACGAAGGAAAAGTACTCCAGGAAGGCGGCGCTGCTCGATTCGAACGCGCGAGCCATCGCGCTCGGCTTCGACTACGCGAAGGCGCACTTCGACTGCCCGCTGCCGATTCGCCTCGAGCCGATGGACGCGACCAGGGATTCCATCCTGATCGACGGCAACACGGCCGCGGGCCTCGGCGCACTCTACGCCGGCGCCACCGTCGGCGCGTGGTATCCCATTACGCCGGCCACGTCGCTGATGGAGGCCTTCAAGAACTTCTGCATGAAGTACCGGCGCGATCCGCAGACGAAGAAGAACCGCTTCGCCATCCTGCAGGCCGAGGACGAATTGGCCGCCATCGGCATGGTGATCGGTGCGTCGTGGGCGGGCGCGCGCGCCTTCACGCCGACGGCCGGACCGGGCATCTCGCTCATGAGCGAGTTCATCGGCCTGGCCTACTACGCCGAGGTGCCGGCGGTCGTCTTCGACGTGCAGCGGACCGGTCCCTCGACCGGCATGCCGACGCGCACGCAGCAGGGCGACCTGATGATGTGCGCCTACGCCTCGCACGGCGACACGCGGCACATCTGCCTCTACCCGTCCGACCCGCGCGAGGCCTTCGACATGGCGGTCAGGGCCTTCGACCTCGCGGAGCGCTTCCAGACCCCCGTCTTCGTCTTGAGCGACCTCGACATCGGCATGAACGACTGGATGGTTCCGCGCCTGGCCTGGGACAATGCCTACCGGCCGGACAGGGGGAAGGTGCTCTCGGCGGCGGAGCTGGAGCAGGCGAAGACCTTCTACCGCTACCTGGACGTCGACGGCGACGGCATCCCGGAGCGCACGCTGCCGGGTGAGCATCCGAGGGGTGCCTACTTCACGCGCGGTTCGGGGCACAACAAGTTCGGCGGCTACACAGAGGACGCCGACGAGTACCAGGAGGTCATGGACCGCGTCGCGCGCAAGATCCAGAACGCCGCGAAGGCCGTCCCCGCGCCCTTCGTCAGAAGGGCGCCGGGCGCGACGATGGGCCTCATCACCGTGGGCGGGTGCCATGCGGCGTGCATGGAAGCCATCGACCTGATGGCGAAGGACGGCATTGCCCTCGACTACATGCGCGTGCGCGGGTTCCCGTTCGGTGACGACGTGCACGCGTTCGTGGAGCAGCACGAGGTGACCTTCGTCGTGGAGCAGAACCGCGACGCGCAGCTGAGGAGCCTGCTGATGCTCGAGACCGGCGCGGCTGTCGGCAGGTTCGAGTCCGTGCGCTACTACGCGGGCTTCCCGATGAGCGCGCACCACGTGATCTCCGGCGTGAAGGCCAGGCTCGAGAGGGCGGCATGACGTACATCGCGAAACCGAAGGTCCACCACCCGTCGCTCCAGAAGAACGCGATCGGCCTGACGCGGCGGGACTACGAAGGCAGCCTCACGACGCTCTGCGCCGGCTGCGGCCACGATTCGATCACGGCCGCCATCGTCCATGCGTTCTGGGAGCTGTCGATTCCACCGCACACCGTGGCCAAGCTGTCCGGCATCGGCTGCTCGTCCAAGACGCCGGCGTACTTCCTCCGGGAGGCGCACGGGTTCAACAGCGTCCACGGGCGGATGCCGGCTATCGCCACCGGCGCCGGTGCGGCCAACGGCGGGCTGATGATGATCGGCATCTCCGGCGACGGCGACTCGCTCTCGATCGGCCTCGGGCAGATGTGCCACGCCATCCGCCGCAATGTGAACCTGCTGTACGTGCTCGAGAACAACGGCGTCTACGGACTGACGAAGGGACAGTTCTCCGCCTCGGCGGATCCCGGATCGCTCAGCAAGAAGGGCGAGGCCAACTCGATGCAGGCGATCGACAGCGTCCTGCTCGCGCTGACGCTCGGCGCCACGTTCGTCGCGCGCAGCTTCTCGGGCGACAAGGCGCAGCTCGTGCCGATCATCCAGGCCGGCCTCATGCACAAGGGCTTTGCGTTCATCGACGTCATCTCGCCGTGCGTGACGTTCAACGATCACGAGGGGTCGACCAAGAGCTATGCCTACACGCGCGAACACCAGGTCGAGGTCGTGCACGCCGACTTCGTCCCGCCGCGCGACGCCATCACGTCCGACCAGGATGCCGGCACCGTCAAGCGCATCCGGCTGCACGACGGCAGCTGGGTGGCGCTGAGGAAGGTCGCCGAGGACTACGACGCCACCGACCGCGACCGTGCGTACCACTACATCCGCGAGCGGCAGCGCGAGGGCGAGGTGGCGACGGGACTCCTGTTCCTCGACCCGGACTCCCGCGACATGACGGAGCAGAACGAGATGGTCGACGAGCCCGTCTACAATCTGCCCTTCGACGAGCTCTGCCCGGGGAACGAGGAACTGCAGAAGCTGCAGGACAGGTTCAGGTGATACAGGAGGGCTCTAGGCTCTAGGCTTCAGGCTCTGGCCCCAAAGCCTAAAGCCCAAAGCCCAAAGCTCATCGCGGCCACAGCCAGCCGAGCGTTCCCGCCGTCAGGCACGCATAGAGCAGGCCGTCGATCATCGATCGAATCGTCGCGCCCCAGTTGCGCTTCCACCAGATCGAGCTCTGCATCAGCGCCAGGGAGTAGCCGGCAAACGCCGTGGTCCCGGCAAAGCGGAAGGCCTCCAGATAGGACGCGCCCATCGGCAGCGCCGCGCCCGCCACGTAGGCGGCAAAGACGCCGACGATGAGGCAGTAGATGAACCACATCACCAGGCTGCCCGTCATCGACATGCTGCCGTCGGTGACGGTCACGAACGCCACCGGTCCCGCCTTGCGAAGCGCCTCGAACTCCGGCGTCTTCATCGCAGCCATCGATCCCGCATACGGCATCACGTAGTCGCCGGGCGGGATGTTGAGGGGCCCCAGCGCGCTCATCGCCTGCGCTTCGCCCGGCAGCTTCCGCATGTCGCCTTTGTGCCACGGCGTGAACATGTGGATGACCGAGCTGACGACGAACACCAGGACGGCGGCGAGCAGGATCGGCAGCCACAGCGCGGTGACGGGAACCATGCGTACCTCCAGGATGGGATGGGACCGGCGGACGCATTGTAAGGGAATGACCGTGCATCCGGTGGCTTGACATCTGATGCATGATGTGTGATGCTTCACCCGTTGAGGACGACATTGGATATCGACACCGACGTGTTGCAGGCCGCCCGGGAGCTGGCGGAAGCGCGCGGCCAGACGATGGGCCAGGTCGTTTCGGCACTTGCCCGCAAGGGACTGGAGGCGCCGCGGACTGCACGGGTTCGCAATGGCGTTCCGCTGTTCGGCCACCGCCCGAGCGGCGCCACGAAGCCGACGATGAAGCTGGTGAACGAGCTGCGAGACGACGGGTGAGCCAGGTCGCGCTGCTGGATGTGAACGTGCTCGTGGCGCTCTTCGACCCCGGCCACGTGCATCACGAGCTCGCGCACGACTGGTTTGCGGACCAGCGCGAGAACGGCTGGGCAACCTGCCCGTTGACCGAGAACGGCTTCGTTCGCGTCACGGCCAATCCGGCCTACGGGCTGAGCTCGGCTCGCGCCGATGGGGTGGCCGCCGGTCTGAAGAGGTTCACCGCGAGCGGCCATCACCACTTCTGGGCCGACGATCTCTCAATCTGTGACGATGGGCTGTTTCACCTGGCCGCCGCCCGCGGCCACAGGCAGCTGACCGACCTCTACCTGCTGGCTCTCGCCGTTCGCAGGGGCGGGCGCCTCGCGACCTTCGATCGCTCGATTCCGCTCGACGCCGTCACTCAGGCCGGGCCGGAGCATCTGCTGCTGATCGCCCCGGCCGATTGATCCCGGCACCTGAGCACCTGAGCACCTGTGCACCCTGTGCACCTGTGCACCCTGTGCACCCTGGGCACCCTGTGCACCTGTGCACCCCGGGCACCCGTGCACTCGAGGCGGGTCTGAAAGACCCGCCCTTGCTACGGAACGATCGTCGCCGACTTGATGTGGTCCAGGTTCGGGAAGTTCTTCATCAGGTACGCATTGCCTTCGGCCTGGATGCGACCCTGCTCGGGTCCCTTGCCGCGCGGCGCGCCCTCGCCGTAGCTCGTGTTGATCTTGTCGACGACCTCCATCCCGGGCGCGACCACTTCGCCGAACGGCGCGAAGCCCAGTTTGTCGAGGTTGCTGTTGTCGCGGAAGTTGATGAACACCTGCGTCGTGCGCGTCGACGGCGATGCCCCCATCGCGTAGGTGATGAAGCCGCGCTTGTTGGACTGCTTGACCGGGTCGACGGGAAGCTGGGCCTTCTGCCACACCGACGACACCTTGGGGTCGCCGTTGATGCCGAACTGCACCATGAAGCCCGCGATCGCGCGGAAGAAGCGCGCGTCGTCGAAGAAGCCGTTCTTCACCAGGTTGTAGAAGCGGTCGGCGCCGTGGGGCGCCCAGTCGCGCGTCACCTGCACGACGAAGGTGCCGGCCGTCGTATCGAACTGGGCCTTGAACGTGGCGGGCGCCTGCTCGTTGAGTGCGGCGGGATTGAGCAGCGACTTGCGCGGCGCGGCCTGGTCGGCGCCCAGCGACACCGCGGCCAGCGCCAGGCCCGCGGCCAGTAGGGTAAGCACGGGTCGAATCACGGGAGTTCCTCCAGCGGGGAAGCGTACTATAGAACCGCGCCGGCCGCCTCCGCGCGCGGCCCCGGCCGCCGCGTTCGCGACTTCCCGGACGCCTGCCGACCGTGGTTTCCACACCGCCTCCCCCGACCGCCGTCTTCGTCGCGCGCAACCTCACCAAGGTCTATCCGATGGGGGAGGTCGAGGTGCACGCCCTGCGCGGCGTCGACTTCGATCTGTACAGCGGGGAGTTCGTGGTGCTGCTCGGGCCGTCCGGGAGCGGCAAGTCCACGCTGCTGAACGTCCTGGGCGGTCTGGACGTGCCGACCTCGGGACAGGTGATGTACCGGGACCGCGACCTGACCACCGCCGACGAGGCGGCCTTGACCGACTACCGCCGTTCGCATGTCGGTTTCGTCTTCCAGTTCTACAACCTCATCCCCAGCCTGACGGCACGCGAGAACGTGGGCCTCGTCACCGAGATCGCCTCGGACCCGATGACGCCGGAGGACGCGCTGGCCATGGTGGGCATGTCGGATCGGCTGGACCACTTCCCGGCGCAGCTCTCCGGAGGCGAGCAGCAGCGCGTGGCGATTGCCCGCGCCATTGCGAAGAGGCCCGACGTGCTGCTCTGCGACGAGCCCACCGGAGCGCTCGACATCACGACGGGCGTGGTCGTCCTCGAGGCCATTGCCCGCGTCAACATCGAGCTCGGGACGTCGACGGTCGTCATCACGCACAACGCGGCGATTGCCGGGATGGCCGATCGCGTCGTGCGCCTGGCCGACGGGCGCGTCGTGTCGGTCGATCGCACGACGCACAAGGTCAGGCCGGGCGACCTGTCATGGTGAAGCTTCGCGTCTCCGCGCTCGATCGGAAGCTCCTGCGCGACTTGTGGGCGATGAAGGGCCAGGCCCTGGCGATCGCGGCCGTGATCGCCGCCGGCGTCTCGATGTTCGTCGCGTTTCTCTCGAACTTCGACTCGCTCGACCGGACGCTGCAGTCGTACTACGAGCGGCAGCGGTTTGCGGACGTCTTCGCCTCCGCGGTGCGGGCTCCGTTGAGCCTCGCCGATCGGATTGCCGCGATCCCCGGGGTGACGGCCGTGGACATGCGGGTCGTCGCGGACGTCACGCTGGACGTGCCCGGCATGACCGAGGCCGCGACCGGACGGCTCATCTCCATTCCCGCTCGCGAGCGCCCGCGGCTGAACGACATCGTCCTGAGGCGGGGACGGCTGCCGGAGCCCTCGAGGCCGGACGAGGTCCTGGTCATCGAGACGTTCTCGGAGGCGCACGGCCTCCAGCCGGGCGATCGCGTGGCGGCGGTCATCAACGGCCGGCGGCGCCAGCTCACGATCGTCGGCGTCGTGCTGTCGCCGGAATACGTCTACAACATCCGTCCCGGCGAGATCATCGCGGACAACCGCCGGTTCGGCATCTTCTGGATGGAGCGCCGGGCGCTCGCGTCGGCATTCGACATGGAAGGGGCGTTCAACGACGTCGCGCTCGACCTGGCGCCGGATGCGTCGATCGACGAGGTGATCGCGCGTCTCGATCGCCTGCTCGAGCCCTACGGCGGGATGGGTGCGATTCCGCGCCGGCTGCAGCCGTCCGCGTGGCAGCTCGACGCGGAGCTCTCTCAGCTCGGCACGCTCGGCCTGGCGACGCCGCTCATCTTCCTGGGCGTCGCGGCGTTCATCCTCAACGTGGCCCTGACACGCGCGCTCGCGCTGCAGCGCGCGCAGATAGCGGCGCTCAAGGCGCTCGGATACGCCAATCGCCAGCTGGCGTGGCACTACATCAAGCTGGCACTGGTGGTGGCCGCGGCGGGCGCGGTTCCCGGTGTCATCGTGGGCGGATGGCTCGGCGCGGGCATGATCGATCTCTACAACGAGTTCTTCCGTTTTCCCGCGCTGGAGTACCGGCTGTCGATCGGCGTCGCGATGGCTTCGGTGGCCGCGAGCCTGATTGTGGCCGCCCTCGGCGCCCAGTCGGCCGTGAGGCGTGCCGTCGGTCTGGCGCCGGCCGAGGCGATGCGGCCCGAAGCGCCGGCGCGGTACCGCCAAAGCATCGTGGAGCGGGGCCGCTTGTTCTCGCGGCTTCCGCACGCGGCCCGAATGGTCCTCCGGGCCATGGAGCGGCAGCCCGCCCGCGCCATCATGTCGATCGTGGGCCTGGCCTTCGCCGTGGCCGTGCTCGTCATCGGCACGGCCATGCTGGACATGATCGACGTGCTCATCGACGACCAGTTCTCCAGGACGATGCGGCAGGACGTGACGGTGACGTTCGTGGAGCCGCGCTCGGCGGGCGTCGTCCACGCGCTGGGCCGTCTTCCCGGCGTGATGGAGGTGGAGCCGACACGCGTGGTGCCGGTGCGCCTGCGCGTCGGACATCGGCACCGTACGCTGGCCATCACCGGCCTTGTCGCCCGACCCACGCTCAATCGCATCGTCGAGCGCTCGGGCGCCGAGGTCCATCTGCCGCAGGAGGGGCTCGTGCTGTCCACGACGCTCGCCGAGATCCTCGGCGTCCGGGTTGGGGAGGACGTGCGCGTGGAGGTTCTCGAAGGCGCGCGCCCGGTTCGCGACGTGACGGTCGCCCGCCTGGTCGACGACAGCGTGGGCCTTCAGGCCTACATGGAGATCGGCGCGCTGCACCGGCTGATGCGTGAGGGGGGCACGCTCACTGGCGCCTTCATGACCGTCGATCCTGCGGCACTCGATCGGTTTCACGAAGCGGTCAAGCTCGTGCCGGCGATTGCCGGCGTCGCGCTCAGTGCGGCAACGCTCGACAACTTCCGGGAGATCATGGCGGAGAATACTGGCCTGATGGTGTTCATCAACGCGCTCTTCGCGGGCGTCATCGCGTTCGGCGTCGTCTACAACTCGGCGCGCGTCTCGCTCTCGGAGCGCAGCCGCGAGCTGGCGAGCCTGCGCGTGCTCGGCTTCTCGCGCGCGGAGGTCGCACTGATCCTCGTCGGCGAGCTCGCCGTCCTGACCGTGGCGGCGCTGCCGGTCGGCGCGCTGCTCGGCTACGCCCTCGGCGTGTCGATGATGACGGCCCTCGACAGCGAGGTCTACCGCCTGCCGTTCGTCGTCAGCGCGCAGACGCTGGCCTGGACCTTCCTGACCGTCATCGGCGCGACAGCGGTGTCGGCGCTGGCCGTCAAGCGCGAGCTCGATCGGCTGGACCTGGTCGGCGTGCTGAAGACGCGGGAATAGCGACATGATCCGCCTGTTGAAGAATCGAAGCGTCTGGCTGATGGCCCTCGTGGTGGCGGCACTGCTCGCGGTGGCGCTCTGGCCGCAGGCCGTCGTCGTGGACACGGCGGCGGTGTCGCGCGGGCCGCTCGTCGTGACGATCGACGAGGAGGGCGAGACGCGCCTGCACCACAGGTTTGTCGTCTCCGCGCCGGTCGCAGGGCGGATCCTGCGGATCGACCTCGAGCCGGGCGACCCGGTCGTCAAGGACGAGACCGTGGTCGCGCGGATGCTGGCCGATCCGCCGGCGCTGCTCGACGAGCGTTCGCGCGCGGAGGCCGAAGCGGCAGTCCGGGCGGCGCAGGGCGCGCTTGGCGGCGCGAGGGCCGAGGCCCGCCGCGCCCAGACGGCGCAGAAACTGGCCGCGACGGAACTCGAGCGCGAGGAGGAGTTGAATCGTGCGGGCCTGACGACCAGGCAGAACCTCGATGCACGCGTGGCCGCGGCACGCGCGGCCGACGAGGCGCGGCGCGCAGCCGATTTCACCGTGGCGGGAGCGGCGGCCGAACTCGCGCGCGCGAGGGCGCGGCTCATGCCCTCGACACCCGGCTCGGGAGACCGCCAGCTCGCCATCACCGCCCCGGTCACTGGCGTCGTCTTGCGGCGTTTCCGCGAGAGCGAGGCCGTCGTGCCCGCCGGCGAGCCGCTCGTCGAGCTGGGGGACCCGGGTGAGCTGGAGGTGGTCTCCGATCTGTTGTCGACCGATGCGGTTCGCGTACGCCCCGGCATGCCGGCGTCCGTCGAGCAGTTCGGCGGGGAGCATCCGCTCTCGGCTCGCGTGCGGCTGGTGGAGCCGGCCGGCTTCACCAAGGTATCGGCGCTCGGCGTCGAGGAACAGCGCGTGAACGTCGTCCTGGACTTCGACGATCTGGCCGCCGCCTCGACGATGCTCGGCGATGCCTACCGCGTGGAAGTGCGCATTGCCATCTGGGAGGGGGAGAGCGTCCTGAGAGTGCCGACCGGAGCGCTCTTCCGCGCAGGGAGCGACTGGGCAGTCTACGTCGTCGACGGCGGCCGTGCCAGGCAGACGATCGTGCAGGTCGGCCAGCGCACGCCGCAGCAGGCCGAGATCCTGTCGGGCCTGGCCGAAGGACAGATCGTGGTGCTGCATCCGGGCGACATGCTGACCAGCGGCGCGCGCGTCGACGTCCGTGCCGCCGCGCCGTGACGGCCCCGGACCGCACCTGGCGCCGCCCTGTTCAGGTTGCCGCCCGGGGCAGATCATGTGTGCCGGGGCAGGTCATGATCCGGCGCACGCGCGGGGTATCCTTCAGGGGTGACCCGGCGCTGGCGCATGACGGTCGGGCTGATCGCCCTCGTGGCGCTGGCCGCGACGATCGCGGCTGCACAAGGACGCCGCGGCGGACGATTCGGCCGGTCCCTGGACTTCGCGACGACGGAGAGCTTTGACGGCGGCTTCCAGTTCTGCCGCCTGGCCTTTCGCGGCATGCGCGGCGGCCCGGGCGGCAGCTGGAGCGTGGACTTCCCGCGCGCCGACGTCAACCTGTCCATCAGGCTGTCGGAGCTGACCCGCACCACCGTCAGCTTCGACGAGCACGACGAGCCGAAGCACCTCGTCGTGCGCGCGACAGACGCGGCGCTCTTCCAGTGCCCCTTCGTCATGGCGACCGAGGTCGGCGCGGCGTACTTCGACGAGGCCGAGTCGGCGGCGCTGCGCGACTACCTCGTCAAGGGCGGCTTTCTGTGGGCGGACGACTTCTGGGGCAACTATGCCTGGGAGGTGTGGGCGTCTCAGCTGCACCGCATCCTGCCGCCGTCGGAGTACACCATCGTGGACCTGCCCCCGGCGCACCCGCTCTTCCGCGCCCAGTTCGAGGTCACACGGGTGCCGCAGATCCCCTCGATCAACTTCTGGGGCGGCCGCGGAGGCGGCACGTCGGAGCGGGGTGCGGAGAGCGCCGTCCCTCACGCGCGGGCCATCATGGATCGCCACGGTCGCATCATGGTGTTCATCACTCACAACACCGACATCGGCGATTCCTGGGAGCGCGAGGGCGACGATCCCGACTACTTCTATACGTTTTCGGTGGACGGCTATGCGTTCGGGATCAACGCCGTGCTGTATGCCCTGACGCACTGAGGGATCCGCGCGGGGATGGTGAACCTGCTTGCCGAGAGGAGATCTGATCTGTGACATCCGGCTGGCGCTCCGCCAGTTGCGGAGGCAACCGGCCTTTGCCAGTATCGCGATCGTCTCGCTGGCTCTTGCCACGGAGGACATCGGCGTGTTGACGGTTCGGCTCACGGCCGACACGGTCGGCCGCGAGAACACCGGCGTCTTCTACGGATGGATCGTTGCGAGGCACCAGCTCGACGCGTCGTTCGGCGCGGGCGTCGTGCGCGCGGCCTGACTGACGAGCGCCACAAGTGCGGTCAGAGGCCGAGAAAGCGAGCGGCTTCCACGACCTCCACATCATCGGCCGCGAGCACTCGCACGGACTGGACGCGCAGCCGGGACGCCGAGCGGTCGAACAGCGTGACGTTCATCCAGAGCGCCTCGTAGGTGGACCACCACCGAAGGCCTGCCGCACGGGGATGACGTTCATACAGCCCGCGCGCCTGAGGCTGGGTCGTGCCGCGGTCGCGCGTTGCCACGCGTGAGGGCCGGAGGCCGGCCCGGCGAAGCGTCGCCGGGTCGTCGAGATCGACGATCTCGACTGGTTCGGTGAGCTCGATCGCGGCGAGCGCGAGCGGCAGTCCACGACGGCGCAGGAACGACGCCTGGAGCAGCTGGCCACGAAAGCGCGCAAGCTGTTCGACGACCGGGGACCGTGGCTGCTCCGAGAGGTACAGGCAGCCGTAGAGATCCGGATTGTCGTGCCGCCCTTCGCCCTGGAACGCGCGGGGAAACCATCGTGCGCCGTCTGGTTCCGTCTCTCCCGCGCGGCCGTTCCATGCAAAGCACCGATAGAGCGTCACGCGAAGGCGTCCGAGCGTTCGGCACGGATCGCCCGCATCAGCTCCTCCACGCGCCCCATGCGGATGAGGTCGATGGGGCGCCGGTCGCCGAGGACGGGGTTCATGCCGACGAGCCACGCGAGCGCCGCGTCGCGATCGTACAGGCGGAGCAGGTTCGACCAGACGAGCTCGAGCAGCTCGACCTTCTCCGCGTTCAGCGGGTCAATGCCCGCGCCCCGCAGCCAGCGTGTCACCTGGGCCCGGTTGACGCCCAAGAGATCGGCAAGCCGGCTTGCCGAGCGGAAATCGTCCCGAAGCGCCGCCACCTTGCGCGCGATCGCAACCGGCATGTATCCAGCATAGCCCTGTGGGTCGCTGGTGCGCAACAGAAGTTGTTGCGTACGCATCGCGATCGTCCCGTTCCCGTCGCGAGCGCTGCCACGCACATCCGAACCAAGGACACCACGCGGCGTCCGATGCCGCGGATCGCCAGTTCCTCCAGGCGCTCATCGATGAAACCGATGGCTGAGTCTCTCGGACGCTGATTGCGCTCCCCAGCGCGCCCGTCCAGTGGTCATCGACGAGCACCACCGCTCCCGCTGCGCGTACAATCGCGCATGCGATCCGCCATCAACGACTTGCGCTACGCGATTCGCTCGCTGGCCACTGCCAGGGGCCTCGTCGCATCAGCCATGTTGACTCTGGCCATCGGTCTCGGCAGCGCGACGCTCATGTTCGCGCTCGTCAACGGGATGCTCCTCGAGCCGCTTCCCGTTCGCGAGGCCGATCGCCTGCTCGTCGCCTGGAAGAGAACGCGGGCCGGCACGGTGTCGCACTACCCGTTCGGCGCCGATGCCGTTGTGGAGGTCAAACAGCACGCCCGGCTGCTCGAAAGCGTCGGCGCGTTTGCCTACAACGGCGCGATGGAGTTCCCGGCCATCGAAAACGACGCCGCCAGCTACATCACGACCGGCGTCGTCGACGGGGACTTCTTCCGCGTGCTCGACGTGGCGCCGATCCTGGGCCGGACGCTGCTGGCGTCCGACGACGTGGCCGGTACGGAGCCCGTGCTCGTGATCGACGAGCGGCTCTGGCAGCGCCGATACGACAGGGCGCGCGACGTCCTCGGCAGGCGCCTGCGCCTCTTCGAACAGACCTTCACGATCGTTGGTGTCGTGCCGGCGGTGGACCTTCCGCGCGGAGCTCAGGCATGGGTCACGATTGCGCTGGCCTCGACGGCGTCGCCCGCCTTGGGTCTGCGACGCGACCATGACCTCGTCGCGCGTCTTCGTCCCGATGTCAGGTTGGACGAAGCCAGGGCCGAACTGGACGCGCTCACGGCCGACTACGAGCGGCGCACGGGCCGTGACGTCCGCGCATCCGTCAAACCGTACGCCGACGAAGTGGTCGGCGACGTGCGCACGCCGGTGACGATGCTGTTCGGCGCGACGCTGCTGGTCCTGCTGATTGCCGGCGCGAACATCGCCAACCTGCTGCTGCTGCGGAGCGAGGCGCGTCGCACGCAGCTCGCCCTTCGCGCCGTGCTCGGGGCCGGCCGCGCGCGTCTGGCGCGGCAGGTCGGCATGGAAACCCTCGCGCTCTGCAGCCTGGGAGGGCTGGCAGGTGTGCTCCTGGCGCACTGGGGCCTCGGCTTGATCGTGAGGTTGGCGCCAGACGATCTGCCGCGCGTGGACTTCCTGAGGATCGATTGGCGCGTGCTGCTCTTCGGCGTGGCGGCGACGCTCGTGGCCGCGTCGATGGCCGCGGTCGTGCCGGTGCTATTCTCGACCCGCGTCGATGCATCCGCCTTGAACACCGGCGGCACGCGCATGACGCCGGCCGCGTTCCGAAAGAGCCGCCGGGCGTTCGTGGTCGTGCAGGTCGCGTTGTCGATGACCATCCTCGCCGCCGCGGGCGTGCTGACCAGGACGCTGCTTCAGCTCCGGTCCGCGGACATGGGTTTCTCGGCCGATCGGCTGGCGTTTGTCGAGCTGTTCCTGCCGCCTGGCCAGTACATGGACGTCAAGGTTCGGCGGCCGTTCTTCGAGGAGCTGGCGGTCCGCGCCGGCGCGCTCCCGGGCGTGCACAGCGCGACGCCCGTTGCCGTGCTCCCATACGCCGGGCTCAGCGGCTGGGACATGCCGCGCTGGATCGCGGAGGGACAGGGACCCGAGGACGCAGCACAGAATCCCGGGCTCGATCTGCAGTCGGTGTACCCGAATCACTTCGACACCATGGGTATTCCGGTTCTCGAGGGGCGTGCGCTCGACAGGTTCGATCGCGAAGGGACCATGCCGGCGGCGGTCATCAGCGAGAACGCGGCGCGGCAGGTGTGGCCCGGAGAGAGCGCAATCGGAAAGCGGTTGAAGTGGGGTGGACTCGACTCGGACGGACCGTGGTTCACCATCGTCGGTGTTGTGCCAACCACGCGGTACCGCGAGCTGGCGGACCCGCGCGCCTCGGTCTACCTGCCGGCCGCTCAGTTCGTGGACAGTCCGAACAGCCTGGCGCTGCGCGTGTCGGTGCCGGTCACGACGATCGCCGGCGCTCTTCGCGGCCTGGTGCGCGAGCTGGACGACAGCGCCTTCGTCATCCGCACGCAGTCGTTCGCGGATTCGGTCTCGCGCCCGCTTGCCCGACCGCGGTTCGTCGCGCTCCTGAGCACCATGTTCGGCGCGGTCGCGCTGCTGCTCGCCGCCATCGGCCTGTACGGCGTGCTGGCGGCGTTCGTGCGCCAGTCGACGCGCGAGATCGCCGTGCGTATGGCTCTCGGCGCGAGAGCGCGCCACGTGCGCGTGCTGGTCTATGGCGAGGCGGCCCGGTTGGCTGGGATCGGGGTCGCGCTGGGCCTCGCCGGGGCGCTCGCGACGGGACGCCTGCTGCGCGGCATGTTGTTCGAACGGCAACCAATGGATCCGTTCACGATCGCCGTTGCGGTCGTCATTCTGGCCACCACGACTGCCGCCGCGTGCTATTTTCCGCTTCGGCGCGCGACCCGGATAGACCCGGTCGCTCTACTGCGCGCCGACTGACATGCGGACGTCCGTCGTGCCCGCATCTTGCCGTCCAAGTAGGATCACGATTGGAGCAGCACATCAAGATGGACCTGGCAGCCAACGTGTTCGACGTGTGGGTCTTTCGACGAGCGGAGCGCGGGATCGAATACCTGCTGCTCTACGCCTCGCAGCAGAAAGCAGACCGGTACTTCAATGGCGGACGCTTCTGGCAGATTCCGAGTGGCGTGTTCCGCGACGGCGAATCGGTGCCTGCCGCGGTCGATCGAGTGCTGGGGCCATCTGGGCTGACGGCTCGGGCGGTGTGGGCCGCCGAGCACACGTATACGATCTACAACCGGCGCTTTCACGAGATCCACGTGATCAGCGTGTTCGCGGTCGAGGTCGACGCGGCGGCCACGACGGTGTCGCTCAATCCGGCCGAGCACGCGGAATTCGAGTGGCTGCCATACGAGGCCGCGCTCGAGCGGGTCCACTATCGGGGACTGAAAGACGGCTTGCGATCGACGCACGAATATGTGACGGGAGTTGTGCATCCAGCGCCCGAGCTGCGGCTGCGGTGACCGGCGTGCCTGTCGTCGTGGATGTGGGCCGATTGACAACCGCACACGTGTCAGGTACTTTCGCCGTCTGTTGACATTCGGAGACAACCCGAGTTCCCCGAGAGCAGGTGCCCCATGAGCGTCGGACTGAAGTTCGGTTGGCGGTTCGCGCTCGGAGGAACGGCTCTCGCGGCCGTCATCGTCGGCCTCGCGGCCCCGCTGGCGCGCGGCGCAGAGCAGGCGGCTTCGCCGGCGCCCGAGCCTGCCGTCACCTTCGCGCGCGATATCGCGCCCATCCTCCAGCGAAGCTGCCAGAACTGCCATCGCGCGGGGCAGGTCGCCCCGATGTCGCTCATCACCTACGAGGAAGTGCGGCCCTGGGCGCGTGCCATCAAGCAGCGCACGGGCCTGCGCGACAAGGCCGGCGCGATGCCGCCGTGGTACATCGAGAAGAACATCGGCATCCAGCACTACAAGCACGACCCGTCACTCAGCGACGATGAGGTCGCGGCAATCGCGCGATGGGCCGACAGCGGCGCGCCTCGCGGCAATCCCGATGACATGCCGGCGCCGCTCGTCTTTCCCGACGACACCGTGTGGGCCATCGGCACGCCGGACCTCGTCGTGGACGGCCCGGAGATCCTCGTCAAGGCCAATTCGCCCGACTGGTGGGGCGAGCTCGAGCCGACCAAGGTTCCGCTCGACGAAGATCGGTATGTGGCGGCTGTCGAAGTCAAGGAGATCAACGACATCCCTGCCGCCGAACCGGGACGCCCGACTGTCGGCCAGCGCTACGTCTACCATCACCTCATCTGGTCCACGCTGCAGCTCGAGGACGGCGAACAGTCCGAAGGGACGGGCCTTGGTGGCTGGCCCGTGCACGAAGTCGGGCGCAACGCCGACGTCTTCGATCCGCTCGCCGGCCGCCTCCTCAAGGCCAACTCGAGCATCGTCTACGAGTCCACGCACCTGCACGCGAACGGACGCGACACGAAGTCGAAGCTGAGGTTCGGGTTCAAGCTGCACCCGAAGGGCTACAAGCCGACCTACCGGAGCACGCTCCGCGCACTCGGCAACGGGCTCGACATCGACATCAAGCCGAACGAGGCCAACCAGCAGCTGCACGCGTACCTGGTACTCGAGCGGCCGACGAAGATCGTGACCTTCGAGCCGCACCTGCACGCACCGGGCGCCCGCATGTGCCTCGAGGCCATCTGGGGCATCAACATCCAGACGCTCACCTGTGCGGGCTACGACCACAACTGGGTGCGCCAGTACGAGTACGAGGACGACTACGCGCCGCTCCTGCCCAAGGGCACCATCCTGCACATCACCGGGTACATGGACAACAGCGAGAAGAACAAGAACATCCCGGACCCGCGCAACTGGCAGGGATCGGGCAACCGATCGGTCGCCAACATGTTCATCGATCTCGGGCAGAGCATCGCCCTCACCGAAGAACAGTTCCAGAAGGAGATGGCCGAGCGGCGCGAGCGGCGGGGCATGAAGAAGAACGACTACTTCATCGACTGTCCGCTCTGCGGCGTACCGCCTCCACCCCCGACGCCAAAGCCCACGTCGTCCGGGGCCGACCCGCGCTAGCGCGCCGTGCCCGAGGACCGCTGGGCCTGCGAGCCGCTCGCCCGCACTGGAGTGACACACGTGACGCGACTTGCCGCTGCCGTGGTCGTGATGCTCGCGATGACGGTGTCGATGGACCACCGCGCGATCGACGCACAGACCCCCACCTATCTCCGGGGCCAGAACATCTCGCCGGCCTTCGAAGGGTGGGAGAGAAACGACGATGGTTCCTTCAACATGCTCTTCGGCTACATGAACAGGAACTGGGAGGAGGAGCTCGACGTGCCGGTCGGGTCCGCCAACGGCTTCTCGCCAGGCGATCCGGATCGCGGGCAGCCCACGCACTTCCTCCCGCGGCGCAACCGGTTCGTGTTCAAGGTCAGCGTGCCGGCCGACTGGGGCGAGAAGGAACTGGTGTGGACGCTCACGACGGCCGGCAAGACCGAGCGCGCGTACGCCAGCCTCCGGCCGGACTACTTCGTCGACGATCTCGTGCAGGCTTCGGAACAGGGCGCGCTTGGCGCCGGTGTCAGCACGCCGGAGATGCGCAAGAACGTGGCGCCGACGCTCAAGGTGGACGGCAGCCGCACCCGCACGGTCGCGGTCGGCGAACCCATCCGCCTGATCGCATGGGCGTTCGACGACGGCCAGCCCCGGCCGCGATTCGGACCGGGATCGCGGAGCGAGAAGTTCTTCAACCGGCCGGTCGACGGCGTGCATCCTTCGCAGCGGCCGCCCCGTGCGCTGACCGTCGGCAGCCAGACCGGACTGCGCGTGTCGTGGTACCTCTATCGCGGGCCGGCACACGTGACCTTCGATCCCGAACAGACCAAGGTGTGGGAGGACACGCGCGCGGGCGCGAACTCGCCCTGGGCGCCGCGCTGGGTCGCGCCGCCGATTCCAGAGGACGGGAAGCTGGAGACGACGGTCACCTTCAACAGGCCCGGGACCTACGTACTGCGGTGCCTGGCGTCGGACGGCGCGCTCGGCTCGGACCACGACATCACGTTCACGGTGAAGTGAAGGAGGGCGGAGCGTCAGTTGGGCGCCATGCCGTACGGCGGAGCTTCCGCCGTCGCCAAGGCTTTGGTCAGCTCCGGCTCTGACGAGCCGGCCTACATGTCAATCGTCGCGCCGCCTCCGCAGAGCCGGCCTACAGCCCCGCGTCCCCGCGTGGCATACTGGCCCGGATGGCTTCGCGTTTCCATCTCGCCGTCCTGGCTGCGGGGCTTCTTGCCGCCGCCTGGCTGGCCATCCCGACGGTCGAGACGCACCCGCGCATCAGCACGACGCTGCTCTGGAACCGGGACATCGCGCCCATCCTTCAGCGGCGCTGCTATCAGTGCCACACCGAGCAGAACATTGCCATGTCGCTCGCCACCTACAGGGACGGCCGACCCTGGGCCGCGGCCATCCGCGAAGAAGCGCTGACGCGCAACATGCCGCCGTGGAGCGCTGTCGCGGGTTTTGGCCGCTTCGCCAACGACGCCAGCCTGACCCAGCGCGAGATCGACCTGCTCGTGGCATGGGCCGACGGCGGTGCGCCCAGCGGCCAGACGCTCGCGGAGGAAGCCGAACCCGCGGTGTTCGTTCCGTCGATGCCGGCATGGGAGCATGGCGACCCGGATGTCGTCCTGAAGCCGGCTCAGGGATTGGACGTCGCTGCCGGCGCGGCGCCGTTTGTCGCCCGCGTGGACATCCCGACCGGCTTCACGACGCCCGAGCGCGTCAGGGGCCTGGCCTTCAAGCCCGGCGACCGCCGCGTCGTCCGCTACGCGTCGGTGTACGAGAAGGCGACGGGGCGCTGGCTCTTCACGTGGACGCCGTGGCAGACCGACGTGCAGTTGCCGGCGGGGACGGCCTTCGTGTTGCCCGCGCACACCGTCCTGACCGCGGAGATCGCCTATCGCGGTGCCGACGACGCGGTGTCCGACAGAAGCGAGGTCGGGCTCTACCGAGCCGATGCGGACGCGCAGCCAGCCTCCGTGCACACGATCGGCCCGGCAAAGGCGCAGACGCTCGCGCCAGGCGCGGGGCCCGTGCGGATTCGCACCGAGCAGGCGCTGTCGGACACGACGACCATCGTTGCCCTCTGGCCTGACGTCGGCCCCGAGGGACGTTCCGTGGAGCTGACGGCCGTGCTGCCCGACGGGCGCGTCGAGCCGATGTTGTGGCTGCGGCAGTACCGGACGGACTTCCGGTCTCCGTACCTGATGGACGATTCCGTCACGCTCCCGAAGGGGACGCGGCTGGTCCTCACCGTCTATGCGGTCAACGACACCGATCAACCCATTGCCGTCGATCCGCGCGTATTCGTCGTGCGCGTCCCGGCGACTTCCATGACGATGTAGAGGCCATGATCGACCGGCGGAGCTTCGTCACGCGCCTGCTTCGGGGCGCCGCGGCTGCCGCGACGCTCGCTCCGCTGCCGGCGCGCGCGCGCCAGCGCTTCGAGGTGGATCGCCCCTTCCGAACCGGCGCCGAGCTCGTGCCGACCCCCGTGACCGTCCGCGATCGGGACGGGCGGCTCGTCACCGATCTCGGGCGCGACGACTTCGAGGTCAAGGAAGGAGGCATCGCGCAGCCCATCACGCAGTTCACCCGCGACCGTGTCCCCGTGAGCCTGGCGCTCGTCCTCGACGTGAGCGACAGCATGCGGGGTCCGCGCATGGACGACGCACGCGCAGCCCTCGTCCGTTTCGTCGACGAACTGCTCGCGCCCGACGACGATGTGGCGCTCGTGCTCTTCAATCACGGCGTCCGCATCGTCACGCCGTGGACCGCCGAACGGCTGCAGGTGCGCGAGGCGCTCGATGCCGCGCGGCCGACGGGCGGCACGGCCATCTACGATGCGATCGGTGCGACGCTGCCGCTCTTCAGGGATCGCACCCACCCGCGCGCGGCGATGATCGTGGTGTCGGACGGCGCCGACACGGCCAGCGACACGTCCGTCACGGATCTGAAGCAGGCGCTTGCGAGAAACGACGTCTTCCTCTACGGCATTGCCGTGGACACGCCGAACGCGCGGTCCGCCACGCGCATCAACCCGCAGGTGTTCGTCGAGCTCTCGGCCCAGAGCGGCGGGTACGCAGAGGTCATCACGTCGACCGGCGACATCGCATCAGCCACCCAGCGCATTGCCGAGGAGCTGAATCACCAGTACATGCTGGGCTACTCGCCGATCATCAAGGGGAGTCCTTCGGGCGGGAGGTATCGCGCGATCCGCGTGACGGCCAAGGGCAATGGCTACCGCATCCGCGCCCGCCGCGGCGTCGTCAGGTAGGGGCCCTGTGGGGGCAACCCTTCAGGGTTGCCCGGCCCCCGTGATCAACTCTCCCGGCCGAAGAACCTTGAACGTGAACGAGGTGGTCGACAGCTTCCCCTCGCGCTGAAACTGGATCCAGGCCTTGTAGCGCCCGCCTTTCGGGAAGAGCGTGTGGAACACGACGTCCGGGCCGCCGCCGCTCGTGATCTCCGTGCCCTCGAGCGTCTCTTCGGGATGCGCGTGGATGTACTCGGTCAGGTCCTCGTTGACGATGAGCGCGTGCGCGAAGGCGCCGAGGTAGCGCTCGAGGTCCTTGACGGGCTCGCCGGTGCCGGCCATCGAGAAGTGGAAGGGCAGGTCGATGTCTTCCGACGCGACGAGCGCGGTCTGCGGCATGCGCAGGTCGACGCTGACGCCGCCGGCCTCGCGCGACCAGGAGTCGTCGGGCGTGAGCGTGGGGATGGCCGCGGTCACGTCGCCGTCGAAGCCGGCGGTGACGATGGGCGTGGTGAGCACCTGGCCGCTCCCGCCGATGGGGAAGAAGTCCGAGATGAGGACGTAGTGTCCGGGCCTGGGCAGCGTCACCGTCAGCGAGAAGACGCCGTCGACGTCCGGCGTCGGGTGCTCGTGCATGAAGACGGAGGTGTCGCGGCTCAGCACGAAGAGGTGATAGGGCATGTCGTGCACGACGGCGTAGTGCTTGACCGGCTCGCGCGTGACGGGGTCCCGGACGACGAAGCGGAAGGTTGTCGGCTGGCCGGCCTTGATGACGCCCGGCGTCGTTTCGACCGAGAGGTGATAGTTCGCGGTGCCGAGCGGGTTGCCCGGGACGAGGTCCATCGAGCAGCGCGGGCACTTGCCGGGCGCGGCCTCGATGACGTCGGGGTGCATGGGGCAGATGTAGCCGGAAACCTGGGTGCCCAGGGTGGCCGAGGTGCTTGGGGTGCCCGGAGTGCTCAAGGTGCCCGGGGTGCTCTGGGTGCCCGAAGTGCTCAGGGTGCCCGAAGTGCCCTGAATGAGCGCGGGGCCCAGGCCACCGTCTGAATGTGCGGGCGCGGTGGGTGTCGCGTGATGGCTGGCCGTAGGGCGGAGCTTCAGCTCCGCCGACAACCGCGCCTCTCCGTCCGGTCCGCCGGCGAAGCTGGCGGTGCCGACTGCCAGGACGGCGGCGGCGAGTGCGGCCATTCGGCGCATCCGTCAAGGATAGCGCGTCTCAACCGAGCCGCAGGTCTCGCTACGGCCGCGTGCCAGCGGCCGGTCCCGTGCGATTCACATGCGGACGGTCGGACCTGTCTGGTGACATGGCTCTGCGAATCGAGAAGGCGTTCGGTGTGAGGATGGACACGCTGATGCGCATGCAGTCCGCCCGGGACATCGCCGAAGCGCGCAAGCGCGAAGCCTCGATCAAGGTCCGACGCTACGCTGCGACCGCCTGATCGAATCGATTGCGGACATGGCGTGTCGAGTGCCCCGGAGGGTGAGACAGATGAGGTCACACATGTTCAACCATCAACGGGGGCCGCGGCAGTATCCGCCGTGGAATTCAACCGCGGGCGCGTTCCTTCCTGGTCACGGGTGCATCCTACTACCGGCAGCCGCGGGCCATGAACAGGCGGTCGAGTGCGTCGCCTACGTGCGCGAACGGGCGCCCACCGCTTTGGCCAGGGCCGCACCGTGGCCGAGCAGGCGAGGTCGGCGAGGGAGTTGGCCGGCGCGTGGGCGGGGAAGCCCTGCCGCGAGCCTCTCATCGAGGTATGCACGAGGGTTCATCCCCGCGTGCGGGAGGCCCCCGGGGCCCACCCCCATCCGTTCCCCCCCACAGACCTCGTCCCCCGAGTGGGCCGCTTAGAAAGCGCAGCGATCCCCGTACAACCCCACCATCCGCAGTTCTTGCATGAGTGGCGCCCTGTTTTCCTCCGCGATCAGCGGAGGCTCCATTGAAGCGAGGCCGCACACTCAGTCCTCGAGAGGATCCGCCGCGAGATCGAGGTCGGCGTACAGCAGGCCGACCGTGGCCAATTGCGCGATGGCGAACGGGTGTTCAGGAACTTGCTGAGACGCCACGCCCTGCCCGGACTGCTCCGCCAATCTGAGTGTTAGCACATTCTTCGTCGGATGCCCGAGGGGCGCCGGTCACTGAGAGGCCTGAGCAGCGACGGGCGTCGCGGGTGACCAACGCTGGCGTTGCTCGTGTCGCGAAGCGGAGGCAATGGCAGCCCGGCAGGCCCTGTCACGAGCAGCGCCCCTACCGGTTCAACCCGAGTACCTGGATGCGCCCGTACTGTCTGAAGTGGTGGTCGAAGGTGAATGCCCTCGTCACACGACGGGCGTCGAGGACGGCGAACGAAATCGCGTCGCACAACGTCCAGTCCTTGTCGGTGTGCCGAGCCAGAATCTCCCTGGCTCGTTGCTCCTCGACGGGGAGAACCTGCACGACCGTCAACCCGCCCGTCAGGAGCCACTCGCGGGCAATCGCTCTGCCGAGTCTACGCAAGAGGAGCGCGTGGGTCTCCACTTCGACGTAGTTGGTGATGAAGCTCGGCCGCCGTTCGGACGCGATCTCACGAGCCGCGGCGACCGCCCGCGTATGATCCGCATCGTCGGCGTCAAGCAACGCGAGGATGGCGCTCGAATCCCAGAGAACGCTGCGGGTCACCGATCGAGAATGGCGTGCTTGTCGCGGGCGCCGGGCGCGCCGCCGCCGCCGCGGCCCGCGCCGACCAGACGGAACAGCGGATGGTCGTGAGAAAACGGAGGAATCCCGCCGGTCCGGCGACGACGGGCCCGCGTGTGAATGGCGCTCGCCGGAATGAGGCGCCGTCCACCTCGGCGAATGCTGGGGAGGTCGCCTCGTTGAATCAGCCGCCAGACGGTCGAACGCGAGACGCCAAGGGTACGCCCCGCCTCCTCGACGGTGACCATTGCTCCTGCCATTCGGCAAATCGTATCACGGTTGTCTCACCGTCTCAGGCGTCTCGTCCGAGCGGTCCGCCCTCGTCGGAGAGGGGCGTGCCTCGCGGACGGGACGCAGATCGTCGCCGGCGTCCCTCGTGGCTCGTCCGATTCGCCGGTTCCTGATGGCACACGTTTCAACTGCCGTGCCACCGCGCGACTGGAGACGCAGACGCTCCGGTTCGGCGCATCGGACAACTTTCGAGCCGCTCACCTCGTCTCATACCGACATGCGCAATCTGAAGCTTGGCCTGCGCGCCCTCGCACGCACGCCCTTCCTCACCGGCGTCGCCATCCTCTCCCTCGCCCTCGGTATCGGCGCCAACTCCGCCATCTTCTCCCTCGTCAACCAGATGCTGCTCCAGCCCCTCCCCGTCCCGGCGCCGGGGGACCTGGTCAACCTCAGCGCCCCCGGCCCCAAGCCCGGCTCCCAGTCCTGCAACCAGGCCGGCAACTGCGACGACGTCTTCAGCTACCTGATGTTCCGGGATCTGGAGCGCACGCAATCCAGCTTCACCGGCATTGCCGGCCACCGCGTCATCTCCGTCAACCTCGGCTACCAGGGACAGACCGAGAACGGCTCGGGCATGCTCGTCTCGGGCAGCTACTTTCCCGTCCTCGGCCTGGCGCCCGCCGCCGGCCGGCTCCTCGGGCCGGACGATGACAACGCCCCGGGCGCGGAGTTCGTCACTGTCCTCAGCCACGACTACTGGCGCCTCCGCTTCAACCAGGACCCCACCATCGTCAACGAGACCATCATCGTCAACGGGCAGGCAATGACCGTCGTCGGTGTGGCGCCGCCGGGGTTCTTCGGGACCACGCTCGGCCCGCGGCCGCGCGTCTTCGCGCCCCTCGGCATGCGCGAGGTGCTGCAGCGCGGCGGCAACGCGCCCGGCACCGTGCTCGAGAACCGCCGGAACTACTGGGTCTACCTCTTCGCGCGCCTCCGGCCCGGCGTCTCGCTCGACCAGGCGCAGGTTGCCACCAACGGTCCATACCGCGCCATCCTCAACGACGTCGAAGCACCGCTCCAGGAAGGCATGAGCGAACAGACGATGAACCGGTTCCGCGCCAGGGAGGTGACGCTGGCGCCGGGGCAGCGCGGCCAGAGCAGCCTGCACGGCGAAGCACGCGCGCCGCTCCTCATCCTGCTGGCCGTCACCGGTACGGTGCTGCTGATCGCGTGCGCCAACATCGCCAACCTCCTGCTGGCGCGCGGCGCGGGCCGCGCGGCGGAGATGGCCGTCCGCCTGTCGATTGGCGCAAGCCGGCGGCAGCTCGTGACGCAGCTCCTCGTCGAGTCGTGCCTGCTCGCCGTCCTGGGTGCGGCCACGGGACTGCTCGTCGCGCGATGGACGCTCGATCTCATCCGCTCCATCATCCCGCCCGAGGGCGCGGCGCTCGTCACCTTCGAGATGAACGCGTCGATGCTGCTCTTTGCCGGAGCGCTCGCCGTGGCCACCGGGCTGGCCTTCGGGCTGTTCCCCGCGCTGCACAGCACGCGGCCGGATCTGGCCGCCACGCTCAAGAACCAGGCCGGGCAGCCCGGCGGTGCGCGCGCGGCACGGCGCTTCCGCACCACGCTGGCCACCGCGCAGATCGCGCTCTCCATGGCGCTCCTCATCCCGGCCGGCCTCTTTGCCCGGAGCCTGGTCAACGTCAGCCGGGTGGACCTGGGCCTCGCGCCGGATCACCTGGTGACCTTCGGCGTGTCGCCCACGCTCAACGGGTACGACACCCCGCGCACCCGCGCGTTCTTCGACCAGGTGGAGGCGGAGCTGGCGGCGCTCCCCGGAGTGACGAGCGCCGCGTTCTCGATGGTGCCCGTGCTGGCCGGGGACAACTGGAACAACAGCCTCCGCGTGGAGGGCTTCGAGGCGGGCCCGGACACCAACACGACGGCCGCGTTCAACAGCGTGGGGCCGGACTTCTTCCGGACGATGGGCATCCCGCTGATGGCGGGGCGGACCTTCACCGCTGCCGACGCCGTCGGCGCACCGAAGGTAGCCATCGTCAACGAGGCGTTCACGCGCAAGTTCAACCTGCCGGCCAACGCCGTTGGACGGCGCATCGGCGTGGGCGGGACAGGCTCGGACCTGGACATCGAGATTGTCGGCATTGCCAGGGACGCGAAGTACAGCGACGTCAAGCGCGGGGTGGTCGCGCAGTACTTCGTCCCCTGGCGGCAGGAGGAGCGGCTTGGCTTCGGGTACTTCTACGCACGGTCGTCCGTGCCTCCCGAGCAGCTGCTGTCCGCCGCACCGGCGGTCGTCGGCCGGCTCGACGGCAACCTGCCCGTCGAGGATCTCAAGACGATGGAGATGCAGGTGCGCGAGAACGTCTTCATCGACCGGCTGATCAGCACGCTCTCGACGGGCTTCGCGCTGCTGGCGACGGTCCTGGCCGCCATCGGGCTCTACGGGGTGCTCGCGTACACCGTCGCCCAGCGCACGCGTGAGATCGGCCTTCGGATGGCGCTTGGCGCCGACGGCGCGAACGTGCGCCGCATGGTCCTCTGGCAGGTGGCGAAGATGGCCATCGTCGGGGGCGTCATCGGCATGGTGGCGGCGCTCGGCGTCGGGCGGCTGGCGCAGTCGCTGCTCTTCGAGATGACCGGTACCGACCCGCTCGTCGTGGCCCTTGCGACCGTCGCGCTCGCGATTGTCGCGCTGGGCGCGGGCCTCGTGCCCGCGTTGCGGGCGTCGCGCATCGATCCCATGAAGGCGCTCAGATACGAATAGGGAAGAACAGGTGCCCAAGGTGCCCAAGGTGCCCAAGGTGCACGGGGTGCACGGGGTGCACGGGGTGCACGGGTGCACGGGGTGCACGGGGTGCACGGGTGCACGGGTGCCCAGGGTGCCGAGGGTGCACAGGTGCCCGGAGTGCACAGGTGCACAGGGTGCGCAGGACTATACTGATCTTTTCAGATGGAAAAGATCATCGTTCATGCGAAGTTCCACACGGGTCACCGGCAGCTCGGCTATCCCGGCAAGTGCAAGTTCGTCCACGGGCACACGTGGCGCGGCACCGTGACGATCTCGACCGACGAGTTCCCGCGCGATGAGCTCGACATGTCGCTCGACTTCGGCGACATCAAGGACATCATGCGGGACCTGGATCACAAGATCCTGGTCGTCGAGTCCGACCGGACGTTCATGGATCCCGCGCTCTTCGAGCCGGAAGGGATCGTCGTCCTGAAGGGGAAGGGGCCGAGCGTCGAGAACGTGGCCGGCTACGTGCACGACCACGTCGTCGACCTCATCCGCGCGAAGTACCCGAACCGGGGCGTCGCCTACACGATCGAAGTGGTCATCCAGGAAACGGAGAACAACTTCTTCGTCGTCGAGAAGCTGACGACAGTCTGACTCCCGACCTGCGAAGTCCGCCTCCCGACACGAATTCCCCTCCCGACAAGCATCTACCGCGTGGTTGGACGCCACTGCTTCCCCGGCGTGAGCGGCACCCACACGCGGAAGCGCGTGCCTTGTCCCGGGTGCGTCGTCACGCGCAGCGCCGCCTGGTGGCTGCCGACAATGCCGCGCACGGCCGCCAGGCCGAGGCCGCGGCCCTGATCCTTGGTCGAGAAGAACGGATCGAAGATGCGGGACAGCGTGTCGTCGCTCATGCCCGGCCCGTTGTCCACGACGTCGACGAAGACGTAGTTGCCCGGATCCTGGTCGGCGCCGAAGGTCATCTTCGCGAGGTCTTCGCGGTCGAGCGCCTCGACGCCCGTGGCCACCGTGACCACGCCGCCGGGCTCCACGGCCTCGGTGGCGTTCACGATCAGGTTGAGCACGACCTGGCGGAGCTGCGTCGGGTCCGCGTCCACGTGCGGGATGGTCCCCGGGCTGTTGTAGGTGAGCGTGCAGTGATCGGCGACCGACGCCGAGAGCAGCTCCACCATCTCCCGCGCCACCGTGTCCAGGTTGACGCGCTCGGCCACGACACGTCCTTCGCCCGCGTAGGCCAGCATCTTCGACACGAGGTCCGCGGCGCGCTGCGCCCCGATGACGATGGCCTCGGCCGTGCGGCGATGCGGCGAGTCGGGCGGAGCCTGCATGGCCAGGAGGTCCGCATTGCCGAGGATCCCCGTCAGGAGGTTGTTGAAGTCGTGGGCGACGCCCGCGGCGAACACGGTGAGGCTCTCGGCCTTCTGCTGCTCCTGCATCCGCCGCTCGAAGGCGTAGCGTTCCGCTTCGGCCCGCCGTCGTGCCGAGATGTCCCGCGCGACCACGAGCCAGCCCATGAACGGCCGATCGAGATCGCGGACAGGCAGCACGCGCACCTCGAAGTACTTCGACGCCTCCGCGCGCACCACCATGGGCAGTGTCGGCGACCGGCGGTCTTCGGTCCCGGTCCCCGACCACCAGGGCACCAGGTCGGCGATGTCACGGCCCACGCCCGCAGGCGTCACGCCGGTCAGGTATTCGGCGGCCGGGTTGAGGTCCACCAGGCGGCGCTGGGCGTCCAGCACGAACACGCCGTCTTCCATCGAGTCCACGACCATGTCCCGCGCGGCCGGGACGAGCCCGAACATCCGGTGGCGGTACACACCCCACGACAGGAACATGGCCGACGCCGCAAAGCCGAGCGGCGTGAGATCCACGCCGGCCGCCGGCAGCCGCATGAGGTAGAGCACGTTGGCGATCCACGGGGCGAGCAGCCCCAGCACGATGGCCCTCCGCTGCCGGCGATACGGCGGCGGGAAGGTCCGCAGGCCGCGAACCAGCATGAATGCCCCGGCGACCAGCAGCACATAGCTGAAGGCGACGTGAATCCAGTACCACGGTCCGCCGGTGTAGGTGAACGACGGCCCCAGGGGCGTGGCGACAGGCGCAATCTCCGCCCACAGCAGCCCGTGCCGGTCGTTGGTGAAGGCCAGCCCGATGGTCACGATGGGCTCGATGAACAGGAGGAACAGGATCCATCGCCGGGTCGGCCATTCCACTCGCGCGTAGCGCGCGGCAAACAGGAACCACAGCACGGCGACCGGGCCGATCGCCAGGTACTGCAGGCGCGCGATCGCCATGCGGGCGCCGGCGTCCTGCACGAGCAGTGACACGGCGGACGTCGCGGACCAGTACGCGACGGCGAGCTGCAGCCACATGAAGGCGTAGCTGCCGCGAACGTTCCGCCGGCTCCGGACGAGGGCGGCATGCCAGAGGGCCATGCCCGCCGCGGCGAACAGCGTGGCCGTGAAGAGGCCGAGAGACCAGGACACCGTCACGGATTCTATCCTCGTGGTGGCGCTCGTCCGTGCCTGCCTGGCGGTCGACACCCCGGTTCGTGCGGGGGGGACGGGGGTTAGGTCCGGGTCAGGAAATAGTGCTACCGTATAGGGCGAAAGAATACGAGTCACCGGAAAAGGGGACCCTCTTTCTGGGTCCCCTTTTTCTATGAGGACGCGCCGGTGACACACAGGAGCAGAGATGGGACGTAAGCTGTTTGTAGGCAACCTGCCGTTTCAGACCACCGAAGACGACCTGCATGAGCTGTTCAGCAAGGTGGATGCGGTGGACACCGTCACGGTGATGCGCGACCAGATGACGGGCCGGGCCCGCGGGTTTGCGTTCGTGGAGATGATGAGCGACGAGGGCGCGCAGAAGGCCATCGATCAGCTCAACAACACGGACCTCGGCGGCCGCGCACTGGCCGTGAACGAGGCGCGTCCCAAGGCACCCCGTGCCGGCGGGTTCGACGACGGCGGCGGCCGTGGGCGATCCGGCGGCGGATTCGGCGGCGGCGGAGGAAACCGCCGGCGCGAGCCCAGGTGGTGACGGCGAACTGATCCGGACAAAGGAGGAGCATGGCGGTACGAGGACCGATGGGCCGAGGCAAGCGCGAGCGCGAGCGCGCACGCGCCGAGCGGCAGAAGGAAAAGACGGCGCGTCGTGAAGAGGCGAAGATTCGCCGCAGCAACGCCGTCCCGAACTCCGCGGGAGAGGATCCCGACATCGCCGGCATCGTGCCGGGACCGCAACCCAACCCCTGGGGCGACGACGAGATGCCCGAGGAAGAGTCAGACGACAAGGCGCCGGCCTGAGGCCGGTGTCCCTTCCTTCGACGGCCAGAGGTCGAATAGCGGAGAGTCCGTGTCAATACGGGTCCACCTGATCAATCCGAGCCATCTCGCGTTCGGCGTGGCTGTCATCACGCCCCGATGGCTGTACGTGCTCGCGGCAGCGACGCCCGGCACGTACGGCGATCCTCTGATCACCGACGAGACGCTGACGCCGCTCGACCTCGGGAGCGTATCCCCGGGCGACGTGGTCGGCGTGGGCATTCACAGCGGGAACGCGCTGCGCGGATACGAGCTCGGCCGCCTCTTGCGCCAGCGAGGCGCCCACGTCGTCTTCGGCGGCATCCACGCGACGCTCTTTCCGGAGGAGGCCCACACGCTTGGCGGCGCCACCGCGGTCGTCAAGGGCGACGGCGACACGGTCTGGGGCCGCGCCATCGACGACTGCGTGCGCGGGAATCCGCAGCGCGTGTACGAAGGCGGCCGGGTCGAGGGCGTATCGCTCTCCAAGGCCCGCTGGGACCTGCTGCCGCCGGATCGCTACATGTGGGCATCGGTTCAGACCGTCCGTGGCTGCCCGAAGCACTGCTCGTTCTGCTCGGTCTGGCGCACCGACGGCCAGAAGCCGCGCGTTCGCGCGACCGATGCGATCGTCGAGGAAATCGTCGAGCTGCGGCGCAAGGGTTTCCGCTTCATCGCGCTGGCCGACGACAACTTCTATCCGGTCGCACTGAACGACCTGCGTATGGCCGACCGCCGCGCCGACAGGTCCACGTACGATCGGCTCAAGGCCATTCGCGACGAGCGGTTCGAGCTGATGGCACGGCTCGAGAAGCTGCCGAGGGACATGGTGTTCTTCACGCAGATCACCATGGAAGCGGCCGAAGACACCGAGTTCCTCGACGCGATGTGCCGTGCCAACATCAAGGGCGCGCTCGTCGGCGTCGAATCGGTGACGCCCGAGGGGCTCAAGGACGTCTACAAGGACTTCAACCTGCACGGCGACGCGCTGGCCGCGCGTCTCAAGGTGTTCCGCGAGCACGGCGTCCACGTGCTCGGCTCCTTCATCTTCGGCCTGCCGAGCGACACGCCGGCCACCTTCGATGCCACGGCCGACCTCGCGGCCCGCGCCGACATCACCTTCGCGCAGTTCGTGATGCTGACGCCGTTTCCGGGCACGGTGGACTTCGAGCGGTGGGAGAGGGAGATGGCCGCCGACGAGACGCGCATCAACGGCGTCCCGCTGACGCGCCACTGGCTCATCCCGCAGGCCGTGCGGCCCAAGGTCTACACGCCGCACCCGTTGATGTCCGCCGACGAGATCAAGGCGCGCACGCAGGCGGTCTGGGACCAGTTCTACAGCATGCCGAGCATCTGGCGCCGGTCCTCGTGCGTCAAGACGCTCAAGGCGCGCCTCGCGTTCGTCCTGGTGTCGAAGCTCTATCGGCAGATGTACGCCAACACGGGGATCGCGACCGACAGCGCGCGCGTCTCGCGCGCCGAACGGTGGGCGCGCCTGCTGGCGCCGCCCACGCGCCGCCTGTTTGCCGCTCCGCCCATGCCGGATCTGCAGGTGCCGAACTAGGCCTACGCGACCGCAGGTCGCGCCTACTTGATAATCCTCCCCACGCCGATGTAGGTGCGCCAGCGGCCGTCGAAGCCTGCGGAGCCGCCGACCAGTACCGGCCCCAGGATGGTCTCCATGATGACGGCCATCGTGGCATTGGTGCGGATGGTGGCGTGCGTCCACTCGTTGAACGCGTCGCCGAATTCGAGCCAGGCGCCCGCGAAGATCGGCCCGCCCATGAAGTCGGGAAGCCGGCCCACGGAGTGGAGGTAGCCGCCGCTCAGTGCGTAGTAGTGATCGCCGCGGAGCTCGCCGAGATCGTACGCGCCGAGCCGCATCACACGCCCCATCGCGAACTGATCGGTCGGCAGCGGTTCGTGGTCGAAGGACGTACCCAGGGCGGTCACCGTGAAGATCCGGCCCTTCTCCTTGTAGGTCCAGAATGAGTTGGCCGTCCCCGACAGCTGCGTCAGGCCCTGATTCGATCGGTTCGTCGGGAGCGGCGGATCGATGTCCGGCCCGTCGAACACGTACCGCAGGTTGGTCGACGCGAGGACGCCGCGGCCGGGAATGACCGGGCTGTCCTGGCCGTCGAACCGCCAGTTGAGCTCGGCCACGGACTCCGAGCCGTCGATCGACGGCAATCCGGGATCGCCCACCTTGACGTTGGCATCCTGGCGTCCTAGATAGACGCCGAGCCGCACGTCGCTCTCGCGGCCGAGGTTGGCGCCGAGGTTCACGCCTAAACGGCTCGACACCGTCCCGTACCGCGCCACCACCGCATCGTCGACGATGACGTTGAAGGTCCGGTTGACGACCACCGCGTACGGCGCGACGAACAGGGCCGTCGAGTAGACGGGCTTGTAGAGCTCGGCGCCGAGCCCCGGATCGGAACCGAGCGTGCCGTCGATGCGCAGCTCCGAGCCCGATCCCAGCAGGTCGAAGGTGAGATAGCGGGCGGTGAGGCTGATGTTGAAGTCGTCCGACGTCGTGTTCTCGAGGTTGAGGCCGAGCATCAGGAACGGCGGCGCGTACTGCTTGGGCCGCGCGCGGACGAGGATGCCGCGGGTGCCCTCCGGACTCACCATCACCTGCCAGGTGACGGTCTCGTAGCGATCGAGGCCTGACAGGATCGCCAGATCCTCCTGCAGAGCCTCGGGGTCGACCGGCACACCGACGTGCCGGGCCAGGATCACGTCCAGCCGGCGGGCATCCGTGGTGCTGAATCCCTCCAGCGAGACGAATGCCGGGTCTGGAAGCGCGGTGCGCCGTCTCGACTGGCGGTCCTTCCTCCACGCCTCGTACTCGGCCTCGGTGAGGGCCAGCGGGAGCAGTTCGTCGCGCATGCTCTCCGCCGCGTTGTATCCCTCTTCGACGAGCTCGCGGCTCCGCCGCCAGTCGAGCGACCCGAACTCGGTGACCGGCACGTTGATGACGATGTCGGCCTCCTCGATGGCTTTCCGTGTACTGGCCCGCATCATGGAATCGAGCGTCGCGCCCGCGAGACCGAGCAGCGTGGTGTTGACGCCCTCGCGGTCGGTCAGGTCGCCGACGTTGACGGCCACGACCCGCTCGGCCCCCATCCGGCGGACGACGTTGGCGGGCACGTTGTTCATCGCACCGCCGTCCACGAGCAGGTGGCCGTCGAGATCGACCGGCGGGAAGATCAGCGGCAGCGACATCGTCGCGCGCATCGCCGACGACAACGACCCGCGATCGAGGACGACCTCGCTCGCCGTGATGAGGTCCACGGCCACGGCGCGAAACGGCGTCGGCAGCTCATCGAAGGTCGCGATGTCGTAGTACGGCGCGGCGACGCGGCCCAGCAGCAGGTCCACCTGCTCGCCGTTGTTGAGCGAGGTCGGCGGGACGATGCCGCGCTTGAGGCCGAACTCGAGGCGCGAGGGAAAGTCGCGGGCGTCGGCCTTGCGCCGGATGTTCTTGAACTCGAAACTCGACGCCCCGAAGAGCTTGTCCCAGTCGAGGGTGGTAATCATCTCGTCGAGCTCGTCGGCGTCCATTCCCGTGGCAAACGATCCGCCGATGAGGCCGCCCATGCTGGTGCCCGCCGCGACGTCGATCGGGATGCGATGTTCCTCGAACCAGCGGATGACCCCGACGTGCGCGATGCCGCGGGCGCTGCCGCCCCCGAACGCGACGCCGATCGGCGGACGTCCGAGAGCCGCCGAGGACGTCGTCGGCCCGGAGACGACCGCGACCGCCGCCGGCCGGGCGGCGAGCGGCTGGCTGAGCGGCGCCGCGCAGGCGGCAGCGGTCAGGGCGAGAACCGGGACCAGGGCGAGAAGGCGCATGGACCTGATCGTAACCGAGTGCCGGCGCCGCTTACATAGGACCTCAGGGCGTGCTGGCGGGCGGAACCCTCCGCCTGGTCAGCTGTTCGAAGGCGTACGCCAGCTCGATGAGCCGAGGCTCGCTGCAGGCGCCGCCCGTGAAGCTCACGCCGTACGGTGCGGGCCTGGCGTCGAAGCCGTCCGGAAACGGGCGGCCCGCCGGCGCGTTCGGCACCGTGGCAAAGGGGACGATGACGGTCGGATAGCCCGGCTTGGCGGCGAGGCCCGCGCCGCCCGACCCCGGGAAGAGCAGCGCGTCGAGCTTGTGCGTGGTCATCGCTTCGTCGATGCCGTGCGTGCCGCCCAGGTGGATGTCTTTCTTCCGGTCGGCCTCCCACCGCGCGCGGTCGCGTTCCAGGTCCATCTCGTCCGACACGTCGAGCTGCGCCTGCTGATACTTGATGGCGCCCATGTTGGCGTGCGCGAGGTTCCACTCGCGAAGCTCGGTCAGCGTCTTGACAGGGGCCAGCGGGCCGAGCGAGGCGAGCCACGCGTTGAAGTCGCGCTTCATCCCGTACTTGAGCGCATACGAACAGTTCTCATCCTTGCCGCGCACGTCGTTTGGTCCCGCGCACGTGCCCCAGAGCAGGAAGTTGTTGGCCGCGTCGGGATCCACGACGCTCGGAATATCGGCGGGGTCGACGATCTCCGCGCCCGCCTTGCGCAGGACATCGATGGCCTCGGCCATGGCCTGTGCCTGCGCCGCGTTCAGCCCTCCCCGCGGTTCCTTCGCGCCGGGAGGCGTCACCGGGTCGTAGTAGTTGGCGCGCGGGATGCCGATGCGCGCGCCCTTCAGCGCGTCAGCCCGGAGGTGCACGGTGTAGTCGCGGTTGGGAGGCGGCTGGCACACGTTCGTGGCCGGGTCGTTCGGGTCCGGCGACGCGCCTTCGAGCGCGCCGAACAGGATGGCGGCATCGGCGACGCTGCGTGCCATCGGCCCGGCCGTGTCCTGATCCGCGGTGATGGGGATGATGCCGTAGCGGCTGATGCGCCCCACCGTCGGCTTGATGCCGACCAGCATGTTCTGGTTCGAGGGGCTCAGGATGGACCCTGATGTCTCGGTGCCGACGTTCGCGACCCAGAAACTGGCGGCGGTTCCCGTTCCCGAGCTCGAGCCTCCGGTTCCGAGCGCGGGCCGCCCATCGTCGAGGCGTGCGGGTCCGCCTGGGCCGCCGGGACCGCGGGCTGGACGCCCGGCCACGGCCGCGGGCGCCGGTCCGCGGGGATCGGGCCGCGGGTCGTAGGGGTTGAAGCCGTACCCCGCAATCGCGCTGTAGTTGCCCGGCATGCCGCTTGCCACCCAGTTGGCGAGCTCGGTCATGGTCGTCTTGGCGATGATGACGGCGCCGGCGTCGAGGAGGTTGGTGGTGAGCGTCGCGTCGTAGGGCGGGACGAGCCTGTCGAAGGCGAGCGCGCCGCCGGTGGTGGGCACGAAGGTCGTGTTGACGTTGTCCTTGAGCGCGATCGGGATGCCGTGAAGCGGCCCGCGAACCTTGCCCTGCGCCCGCTCGGCGTCCCGCGCGTCGGCATCCTCGAGCGCTCTCGGGTTGACGGCAATGACCGCGTTGATCCGGTCTTCGTAGATCGCGATGCGCTGGAGGTACTGCTCGACGATCTGGCGCGAGGTGATGTGGCCCTCTGCCATGGCCTTCTGCAGAGCGGGAATGGACGCCTCGACCACCGAGACCGGCGCGGCGGGAGCGGTCGGTGTGGCCGCGGTGCACGCGGACAGCCCGGCGGCCGCGACCAGGAGACAGGTCACTCGAAGATGCATGCGAAATGATACACGGGGGGAAGCACGGAAGTTCAAAGCACGGAAGTTCAAAGCACGGGGGTTCAAAGCACGGGGGTTCGAAGCACGGGGGTTCGAAGCACGGGGGTTCGAAGCACGGG